>JAZLMT010000145.1:0-3388 GCA_045598745.1 Christensenellaceae bacterium | reverse complement strand
AGAAAAATAAATATATCCGGTAGGTAAGGCTACCAAAGGGATATGGATTGCTACCGCGAAATAGTGGAGACACTATTAGAAGGTCAAGAGGTTTTGTCGTCTTCAAGGCTCAACCTAGTGTAATTTCACCGCCCTTTGATGCTAAAGCTTGTATGGTTAGTTTGCCCTTCTTTATGGGCTTTGTTTGATTTAAACCTGCCGAATATTCGGCAGGTTTTTTAATACCGAAAAGGAGGCTTTATGGAAGAAGAATTAAAAGAACTTTACGAAAGTTTAATGTTTATGTTTGAGCAGAGAAAGTTCACAGAACTTCGTTCAAAACTTATTGATATGGAGCCGGCCGATATCGGTGCTTTTATGGAAGATAATCTTGACGAAAAAGAACAGTTGTTTTTCTTTAGGCTACTTCCTAAAGATATGGCGAGTGACGTTTTCGTTGAAATTGATAGTGACACGCAAGAAGCACTTATCAAAGCTTTTACCGATAAAGAACTTAAAGAAGTTATTGATGATATGTTTTTAGACGATACCGTTGATATCATTGAAGAAATGCCGGCAAACGTTGTTAAAAGAATACTAAAGAACTCTGATGCCGACGATAGAAAAATGATAAACGAACTTTTGGAATACCCTGATGATTCCGCCGGTTCTTTGATGACGCCGGAATTCGTTTCCTTTCTCCCGTCTTTCACTGTTGAAGAAGCCTTTAACAAAATAAGGAAAACAGGCGTAAACAAAGAAACCGTTTATACTTGTTACGTTCATGATAAAAGCAAAAAACTTATCGGCGTTGTAACCGTTAAAGATATGCTTCTTGCCGATAAACAAGAACTTATTGAAAATATAATGGACGATAACGTTATAACCGTTGAAACCATTGACGATAAAGAAGAAGTTGCACAAAAGTTCTCTAAATACGATTTACTTGCTATGCCTGTTATTGATAAAGAAGGTTGTATAGTTGGTATCGTTACCGTTGACGACGCTGTTGACGTTTTAGAAGAAGAAGCCACCGAAGATATCCAAAAGATGGCAGCTATCTTACCTACCGAAGAAATATACTTAAAGCAATCGGTTTGGTCACTTTGGAAAGTCAGAATTCCATGGCTTTTGGTTTTAATGATTTCCGCAACGTTTACGGGGCTAATATTAAACACTTATGAAACTACGTTAAACACTTTAAGCACCCTTTTATTTGCTTGTATCCCTATGCTGATGGATACGGGCGGAAATGCCGGCGGGCAGGCTTCGGTTACGGTTATCCGTTCTCTTGCCCTTGGCGATTTGGAATTTAAAGATATATTTAAAGTTTTATGGAAGGAAATAAGGGTTTCGTTTTTGTTAGCACTCTCTCTTGCTGTAGTTTGCTTTGGAAAACTTATGCTGATAGATAGGCTTATATTCGGTTATGACTATACCGTTATAATTTGCCTTGCAGTTTCCCTTTCTATGTTTGCAACAATAGTGATAGCAAAGATAGTCGGATGTTTGCTTCCGCTATTTGCTAAAAAGGTTCACCTTGACCCTGCCGTTGTCGCTTCTCCGTTTATCACCACTATTGTAGACGCTTTATCTCTTATAATCTTTTGCGGAATAGCAATAATGTTATTATAATTAAACCTATAATACCGAGTTTGTGCAACAAACGAGCGTATCTCTTAATTAAACCTGTCATTCTGTCCTTTGCTTTCTTTGACGGACAAGGTCAGAATCTCTTTTAATTAAATCTCGTCATTCAGAGATTGCAAAGCAATCGTGGAATCTCTTTTAGATTCCGTGCTTGCCCATTTTATTCGCCCATCACAGAATGACAGTAACATATATTATAGAAAAAACCTTTCGGGCTCATAACCCGAAAGGCTTTTTAATTTTAATAAGTTTTTATAATTTTATTTTATAACGTAACGTCTCCGTCAGAGCAATGAACCACCGTTAAAGGAACATTTCCTTTCCAAAAGCTACCTTTCCCTATTTCTTGCCATTCTGCCTTTGTCCCGTTAAACGTTACACTCGTTAAACTGCTACAATAATAGAACGCCCATTTTCCTATACACTTTACACTGTCCCCTATTGTTACGCTCGTTAAATTGCTACACCCAGCGAACGCATATTCTCCTATTGCTTCCACGCTATCAGGAATTGTTACACTGGTTAGACTGCTACAATAAGCGAACGCATAATCTCCTATTGCTTCCACGCTATCTGGAATTGTTACGCTCGTTAAACTGCTACAATCCTTGAACGCATAATCACTTATACTTGTTACGCTATCAGGAATTGTTACACTGGTTAGACTGCTACAATAAGCGAACGCATAATCTCCTATTGCTTCCACGCTATCTGGAACTACAAATGACGTTGCTGTTTTTCCTATTGCATATTGTATTAAAGTCTTTCCGTCTTTACTATAAAGATTACCGTCTATTGATTTGAAATATCCATTATTGCTTTCTACGTTAATATTAGTTAGACTGCTACAATGATTGAACGCATCATCTCCTATACTTGTTACGCTATCAGGAATAGTAACTTCAGTTAAACTGCTACAACCAAGGAACGCATCTTCTCCAATACTTGTTACGCTATCCCCTATTGTTACACTCGTTAAACTGCTACAATAAAAGAACGCATCATAATAGATAATTTTACATTTGTTATTTATTTCACAAGTTGTTATCGATTCGTTTTTTGCCATAACTAAAACTACGTAAGGATTTATGTCGTTACCTAAATATAGTGCGTTATCATATTCGTTATATTGTACTTTACTACACCCAGAGAACGCATATTCTCCTATATATTCTATTTTTATGCTATCTGGAATTACAATTTTAGTTATATTGATAGAATTATAAAATGCACCTTCTCCTACACTTGTTACGCTATCTCCGATTATAACTTCAGTTATACTGCTACAATTATAGAACGCACCTCTTTCTATTGTTTTTACATTATTTCCGATTGTAACTTTAGTTAAATTGCTACAATCGTAGAACGCACCTTCTCCTACACTTGTTACAGGCTTTCCGTTATAATTTTTTGGGATTACTATTTTAGTATCCGTGCATGTGCCTATTCCTATTACCGAATATGACTCTCCGTCAGCATTTAAACTAAACTCAAGCCCTTGGCTTTCTACAATTTGCTCTTGCTGTTCTTGTTGTTGCTCTTGGCTTTGATTCTCTTGATTTTGTGAATTAGTATTACCTTTAAAACCATCACATCCTATTAAACCAAAAACAGAAACGATAAACATTAAACAAATTAAAGTCAATAAACAAATTTTCTTTTTTATCATAAGTTTCTCCTTTAAAAATTACATATCTAATTTTTAATTGCTTATATTATAAAGGCACAATGTGCCATTTGTCAAGATAAAAAAGCACAC
>JAZLMT010000144.1:0-4601 GCA_045598745.1 Christensenellaceae bacterium | reverse complement strand
ACCTTATCGGAACGAACGTTCAAGGTTCTGCATTCTTTGATAACGCTAAAATTGAAAAGTTAGATTCAGCTCCAACTACTACTGATACTGTTACAGTTGAATTTGGCGGTGAAGAAACTAAAGTTCAAAAATACGATAGTGAAAAAACATTGCTCTACGATATGAGCGGTGCTTTGAACTATGAAGGAAGCGAAAGTTTCACCGATTTTAAAAGCACAGGTTCTATTCCACAACAATCATATAAATTTGTTTCTTTTGATATTGATACAAGTGCTTTAGATAAACAAGATATTTACGGCGCAACCGTTTACGTTGTAGATGGAAACGGAAAAGAAACGGAAGTTAAGAATTTTAAGTATAGTGAAAAGCCACAAAACTGCAAGATTTTATTAAAGAACAATTTACACGAAGGTGATCCTCAAGAATACACCATCAAAATTGTTAAAGGTGCTACTGACGGTTCAACTTATCTTCCAACTCGAGGTGGTATAAGCGTCGTTGACGGCAAAATCAACTTTATTAAGGGCACAACGTATAAAGACAGTGATGATTATAACGAAACAATAAATACACTCGTTTCTTCTATCGCAGATTCAACCGTAAGTTTATATGCAGGTTACCCACAAGATTACAGCGAACCACAAGAAGAAACTTATACCTTTAACGTTGCAAAGAACGTTGAAAAAGATACTATTGAAACAAAGCCTGTTATGGTTGACGGATATAAGGGTGTTTCAACTAATAGCGCATATATTTCTAACGAAGCAGGTAAACCTGTTGATATCAACACAAAAGTTACTGCTGAAACTCCTACGGCAGGTTTAGTAAATAGTAAATATACTTATTCGGGAATCATAATTCCGGAATCATATTTAGAAGATACAACAAAGTCAATTCAACCTTTGTTTATTAAGAACACAAACGAACCGGCATACGGATTTATCGGTGATACAAAAACTATCTCTGCAAGTTCATACGCAACCGTTTCGTTAAAGGTTTTCGTTGATAACACGGCTAAAGCATATATCTATATAATTGATCTTGATACAATGAGCCCTATGGTTCTAAAAGATCAAAACGACACAGAACACGTTTTAGCATTAGAAATAGCAGACACCGACGGTAAATGGGTAGACGTTAATTTCTATATTGCAACCGGCGTTACGGCTAAAACGTTCAGAATTGAACTTTGGAACGGTGCAAGAGATAGTGAAAGCAACGTAAACGGCACAGTATTCTTTGATAATATCAATATCTCTACCTCTGCTTCAAACTTTGAAAGCGAAAGATATGCAGACCTTTTAGTAACGGGCACACTTGGAAAACTTAACTATGATCAAACACAACATTTCTATATTGACAAAATAGTTTTATATACAAGGGAACTTACCGATACTGAAAAAGCATTTAACAAAGAATATCCTGATAAAGCCGTTGAATATAAACAAAATTATATTTGGGCACAAAGTGAATATACCGTTTATGCAGTATATAATACAATAGATCCTGTTGTAACAGATCCTTATGCAAATATTACCGAAGACGAAGAAGAAACAACTGAAGGTTGCAATACAGATTCATCAACGTTCTGGTTATCGTTCTCATCTATCCTACTTATCGTTGCATTAGTTGTAGCACTTATCGCACTTATCTTAAAGAGATACCTTGCAAAGAAAAAGAGAAATGCAAGTGATGCCAGATCTCACTACAAAGTAACAAGTAGATACACGGCAAAGAAAGATAACAAAGCAACTTCTACTAACGAAAATAAAGTAGAAGAAAAAGAAGAAACTACCGAAGAAGTTATTGAAGAGAAAGAAGAACCAACAGAAGAAGTTACAGAAGAAGTAACTGAAGAACAACCTGAAGAAGAACCACAAGAAGAACAAAAACTTGATGATTATGTTTATGGCGACGTTCAAAACTTTGGTGAAGAACTAGAAACAAACGAAGAAAAACCTGAAGAGACCGAAGCCCCTTCTGAAGAAGTTAAGGTTGAAGAACCTAAAGAAAGCGAAACAGTAGAACAACCTAAAGAAGAAACTCCTTCTGAAGAAGTAAAAGAAGAACCGGTTCAACAAGAAGATTCTAGTGAAAAATCAGAATAATTTCTAAATAAATTAAGGCTACGTTTTTACGTAGCCTTTTTTATTTGCCTTGTATTCTTTTTAATTTTTTTCGCATACATATAATATATGGCAAAAATATTATTGACAGGTGGCGGGACCGCCGGGCATTGCACACCGAACATAGCACTAATCCCCCATCTAAAAGAAAAATTCAGCGAAATATATTACGTTGGATCTTATAACGGTATTGAAAGAAAAATAGTAGAAAAAGAAGATATACCCTATTTCCCTATTACCACCGTTAAACTTGAAAGAAAACTTACACCAAAAAATCTTTCTATCCCGTTTAAGTTAATAAAAGGTATAAACGAAGCAAATACAATAATAAAGCAACTAAAACCCGACGTTGTTTTTTCCAAAGGTGGATTCGTTTCCGTGCCTTTAGTGATAAGTGCGCATAAAAATAAAATCCCTGTGGTTATTCATGAAAGTGATTTTTCTTTAGGGCTTGCAAATAAAATCTCTATAAAATACTCAAACAAACTTATCACTTCATTTCCCGATACTGCAAAAGAAATAAAAAAAGCGACCTATATCGGTTCGCCTATAAGGAATATAAAACTATCACAAAAAAACTATAACATGTTCGGTTTTGACGGATCAAAACCCGTTTTGCTGGTCTTTGGTGGAAGCCTTGGTGCAAGTGCAATAAACAAAGTTATGTTTGATTGTGCACGTGAATTAGTGCACACCTTTGACGTTGTTCATATATGCGGTAAAGACAGAATAAATCAAAATTTAATAAACTTAAAAGGTTATTATCAAACGGAATATCTTTTCAACATGCAAGATGCACTATCTATCGCTTCAATATGCGTTGCAAGAGCTGGTGCAAATTCTCTTTTTGAATTATTATCATTAAAAAAACCTTGTGTTATTATTCCGCTTCCAAAAGGCATCTCTCGTGGTGATCAAGAAGAAAATGCAAACTATTTTAACCTTCAAGGCTTAATCAATTTATTAGAACAAGAAAAACTTACTAATAAATCTTTTATAAATGCAATAAACGATACCTATAAAAACCGAAATATATATATTGATAGACTATCTATAAACCCTATCAGCGATAAAGGGCGTGAGATTGCAAACCTTCTTTTCTCATATCTAAATTAAACTTTCTGTCTGCATACAATAAACTGTCAATTCCGATAAAATACTTTGATAAAGAAGTCACAAATTGATGTGGCTTTTTTTCTGTCTTTTTTTCACTTCTAATAGGTTGCAAATTTATTTGTTCTATCTCTCTCTTTTTGTTTTTAATAGTTAAAACACTCTTTTTTTCTTCTTTATTAAACATTGATAAAATAAACTTTTCAAACATAATATCTCCTTTTGACAAATTTATTATAAAATATAGTATTGTCAATTCTTGTCATATTTGAAATATTTTATTAAAATACTTGACTATATTTATATATATATTTACAATATGTTTTAAGGAGCAAAAATATTATGAAATACGAAATAATGCTTAAAATTTTATTTGAACTTTTGGCGAAAAAATGCGTAAATGCAAAATACCTTTCGGAAAAATACGAAATCAGCGTTAGAACGGTTTACAGATATATTGAAAGTTTGGAAAACGCAGGCGTTCCGCTATATACAACACGTGGAAACGGCGGTGGAATTTCTATAATAGATACGTATAGATTTACTTCAACGTTTATGACGGTTAAAGAATTTGAACAGATAATAGACGTTTTATCGGGCGTTAACGATAGCGTTAATAACAAAATACTTGACAGTGCAATTATAAAGCTTAAAGCCAACCTAAAAAACGAATACAGTGGGTTTGATATTAAAAGCGGTAACTTAATAATAGACGGTGGGCCCTGGGGTGATACAAGCGGATATAAAAGTAAACTACTTATAATTCAAAAGAGCATTGAAGAAAATAAAAAGCTTGAAATCGTTTATCACGACAGAACGGGAAAGGTTACGACAAGAGTTATTGAACCACACGTTATCGTTTTTAAACAAGGGCTTTGGTATACCTATGCTTACTGCAATTTGAGAAAAACTTTTAGATTTTTTAAGACAGGTAGAATTGAAAGTGCAAAAATGCTTGACGAAACGTTTACAAGGCACGATATTTCAAAAATGGATTTACCACTTGATTTTTGGCATAATACTTCAGTTACAAAGCCAATTTCAATGAAGATAAAAAAAGATTGTTTATCCGACGTTATGGAATGGCTTGGCATTGAAAATATAGAAGGAAAAAATAAAGAATATTTTGCTAACGTTAATCTTCCCTATGACGACGGGCTTGTATATAAAATAATGAGTTACGGTGACGGTATAACCGTTTTATCGCCAAAAGAGTTAAAAGACACAATAAAAGAAAAAGCAAAAAAACTTTTAGAAAGTTATTAAATAAATTTATAAATATAAATTTTTATTGAAAAAAGCCGATGCAACTGCATCGGCTTTTATAATATCTAAATTATTAAATTAAAATTCTTTTCTTGT
>JAZLMT010000143.1:0-26625 GCA_045598745.1 Christensenellaceae bacterium | reverse complement strand
CGGAACAAACACGTCGTATCCGTCGCAAATTGCATCTACTTCAACTTCTTTTCCGATAATATATTTATCAACCAGAACAGGCTTATCTTCGTCAATTTCAACAGCCGTTTTTAAATAATGGCGAAGTCCTTTTTCGTCTGCTACAATTTGCATTGCTCTGCCACCCAAAACGAAACTCGGACGAACAAGGACAGGATAACCTATTTCACTTGCCGCTTTTACCCCGTCTTCTATTTTCGTAACTGCACAACCGTTTGGTTGCGGAATATTAAGTTCTTTTAAGAGTTTTTCAAACAAATCCCTGTTCTCTGCTTTATCAATAGCATTACAGTCAGTGCCGACCAATTTAATACCCCTATTATTTAACGGTGTAGCAAGATTTATTGCCGTTTGTCCACCAAGCGATGCTATTACTCCTTCAGGTTTTTCATAATCAATTATCGCCATAACGTCTTCTGGCGTTAACGGTTCAAAATACAACTTGTCCGCAGTTGTGTAGTCGGTTGATACTGTTTCCGGATTATTGTTTATAATAATAGATTCATAACCAGAACGTATTATCGTTTGAACGGCGTGAACGGTTGAGTAATCAAACTCTACGCCTTGACCTATACGAATAGGTCCTGCACCTAAAACGACTATTTTCTTTTTATCGGTTATTCTCGATTCGTTTTTAATGTTTTTATCTATTAAATTTAAGTAAGTTGAATATAGATAAGCAATATAGTAGCCTGTATGCAAGGTGTCAACCATCTTAAACACCGGCGTAATACCGTTTGCTTTTCTTAATGAATAAATTTCAATTTCCTTTTTGCCCCAAAGTTTAGCAATATATTTATCTGAAAAACCGAGCACTTTTGCCGAGGTTAAAGTTTTAACGTCGTCTTTTTTATTTTTTAAGAGTTCTTCCATTTCAACTATTTTCTTAATAGTTTCAAGAAATAGTGGAGTAATCATTGTGATTTCATGGAGTTTTTCAATTGTCGTGCCACGGCGCAAAAGTTCAGAAACGGCAAATATTCCGTCTGCCTTAAACTTTTTAACGTAATCTATAAGTTCATTATCTAAAAAATCATCGAATTTTGACATGTGAAAATGGTCCACACCTATTTCAAGTGAACGAACGGATTTAAGCATACACTCCGAAAGAGTTGAACCTATGCCCATTACTTCACCCGTTGCCTTCATTTGCGTTCCTAGTTCGTTTGAAGCACTTGAAAACTTATCAAAAGGAAAACGTGGAAATTTAGCAACGATATAGTCAAGAGAAGGTTCTATTGCCGCCGTTCCACCTGCTACAGGAATATCTTTCAGTTCCATACCGACTGCAATTTTTGCAGTTACTCTTGCAATCGGATATCCACTCGCTTTGCTGGCAAGTGCCGAGGAACGGGATACTCTCGGATTTACTTCGATAAGATAATACTCGCTTGTATTTGGGTTTAGTGCAAACTGAACGTTGCATCCGCCTGCGATTTTCAACTCTCTTATTATCTTCAATGCACTATCGTTAAGCATCTTTAAGTCGTGTTTATTTAAGGAAAGAATAGGTGCAACAACTATGGAATCACCCGTGTGAACACCTACAGGGTCAACATTTTCCATACCACATATAGTTATGGCGTTATCCGAGCCGTCTCTCATTACTTCAAATTCAATTTCTTTATAACCCTTTACACTTTTTTCAACGAGTATTTGATGAACGGGAGAAAGTTCAAAACCGTTTCTTGCAATTTCTTTTAATTCGTCATCATTATAAGCAAAACCGCCACCTGTTCCGCCTAAAGTAAACGCAGGACGAAGAACAACAGGATAACCTATCTCGTGTGCCGCTTTTAATGCTTGGTCAATATCATAGGTTATTTCTGAAGGAATAACAGGCTCACCGATTTTTTCGCACATTTCTTTGAAAAGTTCTCTGTCTTCAGCACGCTCTATACTTTCGCTACTCGTTCCCAAAAGTTCTACCCTGCACTCTTTTAATACGCCTTTCTTTTCAAGTTGCATAGCAAGATTTAATCCTGTTTGTCCACCTATTCCCGGAACGATTGCATCAGGACGTTCGTATCTCAATATTTTTGCTATATATTCAAGAGTCAATGGCTCCATATAAACCTTATCTGCAATTTGCGTGTCTGTCATTATGGTTGCAGGATTAGAGTTTACAAGCACAACTTCGTATCCTTCTTCTTTAAGTGCTAAACACGCTTGCGTTCCTGCATAATCAAATTCGGCGGCTTGCCCTATTACGATAGGGCCCGACCCGATAATAAGTATTTTTTTCAAATCTGTTCTTTTTGCCATATTTATCTCCTTCGGTTTTATTTTTTATATGTCGCCTTGCCGTTATACACGGTAAGAATATTTTCTCCATATACTTTTTGCCCTATAAACGGGCTTGATTTCCCTTTTGAAAGAAAAAAACTTGTATCTATTTTATACTGACTATTTAAGTCCCACACACAAAATCCGTTATACGGAATATTAAACCTTGTGCGTGGATTTATCGACAATAAATCAATGAGTTTCTCTATACTTAAAATACCTTTTTTTACAAGGTTTGTATAAAGGAGCGGAAAAGCCGTTTCAATTCCCACTATTCCGAATAAACTGTCTTTCAAGCCTTTATTCTTTTCTTCTTCACTATGCGGAGCGTGGTCAGTAGCAATCATATCGATTGTCCCGTCAATAACTCCTTCTAAAATCGCATATCTATCTTCTTTTGAGCGAAGTGGTGGATTCATTTTGTAGTTTCCGCTTTCCTGTAAATCGTTTTCGTCTAACAAAATATAATGTGGAGCGGTTTCGCAGGTAACGTTTACACCGTCTTTCTTTGCTTTTCTTATAAGTTCCACACTCTCTTTAGTTGAAATATGGCAAACGTGATATTTCACACCCGTCTTTTTTGCTAAAAGCAAATCCCTTTCTATTTGTTTATACTCGCTTTGAGAAGATATACCCTTGTGCCCGTGTTCTTTTGCATAAATTCCGTCGTGTATATAACCGCCGTTTAGTAACGAATTATCTTCACAGTGTGCAACGATTATTTTATCAAGCGATTTAGCTTTTAACATTGCCTCTTCCATCATTTCGGTGTTTTGAACACCTTTCCCGTCATCGGAAAAAGCTATTACGTTCTCATAAATTTCCAAAAAATTTGAAAGCTTTTCGCCTTTTTCATCAACAGTTATTGAACCGTAAGGATAAACACCTATCACTGCTTCCTTTTTAATTAATGATAGTTCTATCTCTAAACTTTCCTTTGAACAAGGAACCGGTTTAAGATTAGGCATTGAACACACCGATGTATATCCACCGTGTGCAGATGCAACAGTTCCCGAACGTATCGTTTCTTTATAACAAAAACCCGGCTCTCTGAAATGTACATGAACATCACACAAACCGGGGAAAATAGTATATTCTTGATTATTAAAAAACTCTGAAAAAACCGAAAAATCAGAAACGTTGCCCAATAACTTTTCGCTAAAAATTGTTCCTGTTATTATCTTAGCTTTTTTCTGCAAGTCCATTTTGTTTCTCCTTTTCCGTTTAGTTATTCGCTTAATATATAAACGCCGTTATCTGTTCCGTTATCCATAACCACTGAAATTTTCTCATGTCTTGAAGTCGGAATATTTTTTCCAACGTAATCGGGACGAATAGGAATTTCTCTATGCCCCCTGTCAATTATAACTGCAAGTTGAACGGACTTTGGACGAGATATTGCAAACAACGTTTCTATTGCCGCACGAACAGTCCTTCCAGTATACAAAACGTCATCAACAATTATAACCGTTTTATTTTCTATATCACAAGGAATAAGGCTTTCCGTTTTAACTTTGTTTTTTTGTTCTTCTGTATAGTCATCCCTTTTTTCGGTTACGTCAAGCATTCCGAACGGAATATCCTTTCCTTCAAATTTTTTTAGGTTTTCACATAACAATCTTGCCGGAATAACACCACGCTTTTTTATTCCGAATACGACAATATCATCCGTTCCGTTATTTCTCTCTGTTATTTCGTGTGAAATTCTTGCAAGTGAACGAATAATACTTGATTCATCCATTATCTGAACTCTTTTACCCAAAATCTTTCCCCAAAAAAAATACCTTGTCAATCGACAAGGTAAAATAAGCATAATAAAAAACAATTTGCGCCTAAATTTCAACCTTATCGATATCTCGTATCGACTTAAAAGTTTATTTTTTTATTTATTTTATCACTTATACCCTTTAATGTCAAGAATATATCAAGATGATTAACTAATATTTTATTTAATCTTTATTAGCATTATAGTTATCGAAATAAAAAAATATCTATAAGAATTTTTATAAATAAAAAAGGATATATTTTTTACTGATAAAATATTGATTTTAATTCTTTTATATTATATAATAAAATAGAAATAAAAGTTGAGGTTACATATGAAATCAGTTATGGATATATTCGGTAGTAAAGTTTTTAATGAAACCGTTATGAAAAAAATGCTTCCAAGAGAAGCATATAAGAGATTTAAGCAGACAATTGACGAAGGTAAAAGGCTTGACTTAAATACAGCAAATATAATTGCAAATTCAATGAAAAAATGGGCTATCAAAAATGGTGCAACCCACTTTTCACATTGGTTTCAACCTATGACAGGTATTACCGCCGAAAAACACGATAGTTTTATTTCCACTTCATCAAATGGCAACGTTATAATGGATTTTAACGGTAAAGAATTAGTTCGTGGTGAACCTGATGCTTCTTCTTTCCCTTCCGGTGGACTTAGGGCTACTTTTGAAGCACGTGGATATACTGCATGGGATCCAACTTCTTTTGCCTTTATTAAAGATAATGTTTTATGTATTCCTACAGCATTTTGTTCTTATGGCGGAGAAGCCTTGGACAAAAAAACCCCACTCCTTCGCTCTATGCAAGCTATAAACAAACAAGCCTTAAGAATTATAAGATTATTTGGAAACACGACTGCAAAATCAGTAAAAACAACTGTTGGTCCTGAACAAGAATATTTTCTTATCCCAAAAGATTTATACGACCAAAGAAAAGATTTAATCTTTACAGGAAGAACTCTTTTTGGTGCAAAAGCACCAAAAGGACAAGAAATGAGCACCCATTATTGTGGTTCTATAATACCAAAAGTTCAAAAATTCATGGATGAATTAAACGTTGAACTTTGGAAACTGGGTATTTTTGCTAAAACCGAGCATAATGAAACCGCTCCTTCTCAACACGAGCTTGCCCCTATTTTCGCAACGACAAACATTGCAACCGATCACAATCAATTAACTATGGAAATAATGCAAAAAGTTGCAAAAAAACACGATATGGTTTGTTTGCTTTCAGAAAAGCCTTTTGAAGGAGTTAACGGTAGCGGTAAACATAATAATTGGTCAATTTCTACAAATACCGGAATTAACCTTTTAGAACCTGGTGAAACACCTTACGATAATGCACAATTCTTATTATTCTTAAGTGCCGTTATTAAGGCAGTTGACGAATATCAAGATTTGCTTAGAATATCTGCAGCAAATGCCGGTAATGACCACCGTTTAGGTGCAAATGAAGCACCACCTGCCGTTGTTTCAATTTTTTTAGGAGATGAATTAACCGAAATTTTAGACGCTATAGAAAATGACAGTAAATATGTTGGCAAAGAAAAAGTACTTATGAAAGTAGGTGTTCACGTTATTCCGAAATTTCCTAAGGATACAACCGATAGAAACAGGACTTCACCTTTTGCATTTACCGGTAATAAATTTGAGTTTAGAATGCTTGGTTCTTCTATGTCTATTGCAGAAACAAATATTATACTAAACACTGCCGTAGCGGAAGAATTAAAACAATTCGCTGATATTTTAGAAAAAGCTCAAGATTTTACTTCATGTTTGCATGATTTAATTAAAAATACAATAAAAGAACATAAACGCATTATTTTTAATGGTAACGGATATAATGACGAATGGATTAAAGAAGCTGAAAAACGTGGCCTACTAAACTTAAAATCAACGCCGGAATGTTTGCCATATCTACTTAAAGAAAAAAATATCAAGTTATTTGCCGACCACAAAGTTTTATCTCTAACCGAAATTAAATCAAGATACGAAATTATGCTTGATACTTATATAAAAACTATAAATATTGAAGCATCAACAATGATTGATATGGTAAATAAAGATATTCTTCCGGCAATAAGCAAATTTATTTATAATTTAAGTTTGACACTTGAAAAAAATGTTTCTATTCTACCTGAAAATGAATTATGTTATGAAAAAGAAACAATACAAAAATTAACATTGCTCTCTAAATCAATTTTCAGTAAAGTTAAAAAGCTTGAAAAACATCTCATTGAAAATAATATTAATGATATTCAAGAACAAGCTGAATATTTTAGAAATACTATTTTCACTGAAATGAATTCACTTCGTAGAGATGTTGATGATGCTGAAACAATTACTGCTTCTGAATTTTGGCCATATCCTTCTTACGGAGAATTGCTTTTTGGCATTAGATAAACATTAAAAACATTAAAATTTACATTAAAAAAAGTATTGTCATTTTGGACAATACTTTTTTTTATTAAAAATATTTTTTAAGTCATCCAAATTATAGGATTATCTTACCTTTATTTTTTAAAATACTTTACGGCTGATTCAAACATTTTTATATCGTATTCACCAACCACGTTTTTATATAAACCTTTTCCAACTCTTTCACTATGTCCCATTTTACCGAATACCCTTCCGTCTGGTGAAGTTATACCTTCAATGGCATACATTGAATTGTTTGGATTATATTGAATATCATAAGTTGCTTCACCATTTAAATCAACATATTGTGTTGCTATTTGACCATTTTTTGCAAGTTCTTTTATCAAATTCTCATTTGCAAGAAACCTACCTTCGCCATGAGAAATCGGGACACTTATTATATCGCCTACATTTACGCCTTTAAGCCATGGCGATTTATTTGAAACAATACGTGTTCTAACAATTTTTGATTGATGCCTTGAAATCGTATTAAACGTTAAAGTTGGACAATTTTCATCTGTGTCAATAATTTTACCATACGGAACAAGACCAAGTTTAATAAGTGCTTGGAAACCGTTACAGATACCACATATTAAGCCATCTCTATTATCTAATAAATCACTTACACCTTCTTTAATAAGATTATTTCTAAAGAATGCAGTAATAAATTTACCACTTCCGTCCGGTTCGTCACCACCTGAAAATCCACCCGGTATAAATATTGCCTGTGAAGTTTTTAATTCCTTATAAAATTCATCTATACTTTTTGTTATACCGTCTGCCGTTAAATTATTAATGACTATTATTTTACATTTTGCCCCTGCATCATCAAATGCTTTAGAACTATCAAATTCGCAATTTGTTCCCGGGAAAGCAGGAATAATAACCTTTGGCTTTGCAACTTTTATATTTGCACTATAAGTATTTTTATCAATAAAACTGAAGTTTTCAATTTTATTATCATCAAACTTTATGTTACATGGATAAACACTTTCAAGTTTATTTTCGTATAAATCATTTAATGTTGACAAATCTAATTCTGTTGAGCCATATAAGATATGTTGATCTTCACTAACTTCACCCAAAAATATTCCGTCAATGTCTTTATCTGTTTCAACAACAAACGAAGCATAATTATAGCCGAAAATATCTTTTAATGAAAGTTTTTCGTTATAAGTAAAGCCAAATCCATTACCAATACACATTTTATAAATTGCTTCTGCAATTCCGCCATAAGTCGGAGTATAACAAGAAACTATTTTGTTTTCTTTCATTAATCGGTTAACTTTACTAAACAAATCTATTAATGATTTGGTTTTCGGTAAATTATTTTCATCAAATTCCGCTTTTAATAAATAAACTTTATTTCCGGCTTTTTTAAATTCAGGCGAAACAATATCTGTTGTTTTAGCCGTTGTAACTGCAAAAGAAACAAGTGTAGGCGGAACAGAAATATCTTCAAAAGAACCACTCATTGAATCTTTTCCGCCAATAGCACCTATACCTAATTCTTTTTGAGCAATAAAAGCACCCAATAATGAAGCTAAAGGTTTACCCCAACGATACTTATCTTTATTTACTCTTTCAAAATATTCTTGAAACGTTAAATAAACGTCTTCAAAAGTTGCTCCACATGCAATAAGTTTACATACAGATTCAACAACAGCAAGATATGCACCGTGATATTGGCTTTTTTCTGAAATAAAAGGATTATATCCCCAGCTCATTAATGAACAATTATCAGTGTGCTCTTTTTCAACGGAAATCTTTTGAACCATTGCTTGAATAGGTGTCTTTTGATTTTTACCACCAAAAGGCATTAACACGGTTCCTGCACCTATCGTTGAATCAAATCTTTCTGATAAACCACGTTTAGAACAAACGTTAAGATCAGAAACAAGATTTTTATATTCTTTTGCAAAATCGTTTGAAACTGATTTTTCATAATTCATTATTTTCGGTATTACGACTTCAACGTGTTTTTCAGCACCATTTGAATTTAAAAAATCTCTGCTTACATCAACTATTGTTTTTCCGTTCCACGTCATTGTAAGTCTTGGTTCAGCCTTAACGGTTGCAACTTTAACAGCTTGTAAGTTTTCGCTGTAAGCAAGTTCAAGAAATCTCTTTTCATCTTTACTTTCAACGACAACTGCCATACGTTCTTGTGATTCCGAAATAGCAAGTTCGGTTCCGTCAAGCCCTTCATATTTCTTTGGAACAGCGTTGAGATTTATATCCAATCCGTCTGCTAATTCACCTATTGCAACAGAAACACCGCCGGCACCAAAATCATTACATCTTTTTATTAACTTTGAAGCTTCTGAATTTCTAAATAATCTTTGTAATTTTCTTTCTTCAGGCGCATTTCCTTTTTGAACTTCTGCACCACAAGTTGAAATTGAATTAATATTATGTGATTTGCTTGATCCTGTTGCTCCACCACAACCGTCACGCCCTGTGCTTCCTCCTAAAAGGATAACAACGTCACCGGCTTTAGGAACTTCTCTTCTAACGTTTTTTTCAGGGGTTGCTGCAATAACAGCACCAATTTCCATACGTTTTGCAATATATCCACTATGATAAATTTCATCAACAAGACCTGTTGCAAGTCCTATTTGATTACCATAAGACGAATAACCTGCTGCAGCAGTTTGAACAATTTTCCTTTGTGGAAGTTTACCTGTTAAAGTTTGTGAAACAGGAACAGTCGGATCACCTGCACCGGTAAGACGCATTGCCCCGTATACATAACTTCTACCTGACAAAGGATCTCTTATAGCACCACCTATACAAGTTGCGGCACCACCAAACGGCTCAATTTCAGTTGGGTGATTATGTGTCTCGTTTTTAAACAACAATAACCAAGGTTCTTTCTTTCCGTCAACATCAATATCTACTTTAACCGTGCAAGCATTGATTTCATCAGATTCGTCAAGTTTGTCTAACTTCCCGTTTTTTCTTAAATATTTTACCGCAATAGTTGCCAAATCCATTAAACAAATAGGTTTCGTTCTATTTAATTGTTTTCTCGTTTCAATATATTCATTATAAGCATTTTGTAAAAGTTTATCATTAAATTCAACTTTATCTATAATAGTTAGAAAAGTTGTATGTCTACAATGGTCGGACCAATAGGTATCTATCATACGAATTTCCGTAATTGTAGGATTCCTTTTTTCTTTTTTAAAATAATCTTGACAAAAAGTTATATCACCTATATCCATTGCCAAATTAAGTTTAACAACAAGTTGTTCTAATTCTTTTTTAGATAAATTTATAAAACCATCAAGTATTTCAACTTCAGTAGGTATATTGTAATTTGAAACCAAAGTATCAGGTAATTCTAATTTCGCTTCTCTAGACTCAACAGGGTTAATAACGTATTTTTTTATTAAATTAAGTTCACGTTCACTGACTTCGCCTTCAATAATATAGATACGTGCCGTTTTTATTAAAGGTCTTTCACCTTGGGAAATAATTTGAATACATTGACTTGCACTGTCAGCCCTTTGATCAAACTGCCCCGGTAAAAATTCAACGCCAAAAACTTTTTCATTTGAAATTTTTAATTCCGAATAAACATTATCAAGTTGTGGTTCGGAAAAAACAGTTTTTGTAGCATATTCAAATAATTCTTTGGTAATATTTTGAACGTCGTATCTATTTAGAACTCTAACTTTTTTAACAGATTTTATATTTAATAGTGAAACAATATCAGAATATAATGCGTTTGCTTCATTTGTTAGTCCTTGCTTTTTTTCAATATAAACCCTATAAACCATTTTATCACCTGTCTAGTCTATTTTTTTAATGCTTTTTGACCTATATCGTGCCTATAATATGCACCGTTAAATTTTATCTTCTTAACGTCATTATAAGATAAATCTATTGCCTCTTTAAATGTATCAGCAATGTTTGTAACACCTAAAACCCTACCGCCATTTGTCACAATTTTTCCTTCTTCAATTTTTGTTCCGGCAAAGAAAACCCTATTTTTAACTTCTTGCGGAATAGAAATTTCAAAACCTTTTTGATAAGATAAAGGATAGCCGTTACTTGCCATTATAACACAGCATGCACATTTATTTATAAACTCAAGTTTTATTTTGTTTAATGTTCCGTTTGTTGTAGCCATCATAATAGATAACAAATCTGTTTTTAATAACGGTAAAACAACTTGTGTTTCAGGGTCACCGAATCTACAATTATATTCAATAACTTTAGGTCCGTTTTTCGTTATCATAAGTCCAAAGTAAAGACACCCTTTAAACGTTCTGCCTTCACTATTCATAGCATTGATTGTAGGAACAAAAATTTTTTCCATGCACTCTTTTGCAATTTCATCAGTATAGAACGGATTTGGCGCAATTGTTCCCATACCACCTGTATTAAATCCAGTATCGTTATCACCAATTCTCTTATGATCCATTGAAGAAACCATAGGAAGAATAGTTTTCCCGTCAGTAAAGGATAAAACAGAAACTTCAGGTCCCGTTAAATATTCTTCAATTACAATTTTGTCGCCAGATTTTCCAAAAGCCTTTTCACACATAATATGTTTAATTGCATTTATGGCTTCTTCCCTTGTAAATGCAATAACAACACCTTTACCCAAAGCTAAACCGTCAGCCTTAATAACCGTTGGAATAGAACATTTTTTTACATAATCTAAAGCTTCGTTTTCATTTGTAAAAACTTCGTATTTTGCTGTTGGAATGCCGTATTTCTTCATTAAATTTTTTGAAAAAACTTTGCTTCCTTCAATAATAGCAGCATCTTTTGTAGGTCCAAAACAAGCAATACCTTTTTCATTTAACTTATCAACAAGCCCTAAAACCAAAGGGTCATCAGGTGCAACAACGGCATAGTCAATTTTATTATTTACAGCAAAATCACAAATAGCGTCTATATCGGTTGGTTTGATATCTACACATTTAGCATCGTAACTTATTCCGCCGTTACCGTTTATGGCATAAATTTCTGTTATATTTTTATTTTCTTTTAATTTTTTTATTATAGCGTGTTCTCGGCCACCACTACCTACAATAATTATTTTCATTTATTTTCCCTGTAAATATTAATGGTGGAATAATCTCATTCCTGTGAAAGCCATAACCATGTCATAATCGTCTGCACGCCCAATAACTAAATCGTCTCTAACAGAACCACCCGGTTCTGCAACATACTTAACACCGCTTTTCTTTGCTCTGTCAATATTATCATAAAATGGGAAAAATGCATCTGACCCTAATGAAACACCGTCAATTTTTGAAAGATATTCTTTTATTTCCTTTTCTGTAAGTGGTTCCGGGCGTTTTGTAAAATATGTTTGCCAAACCCCTTCAGCACAAACGTCTATTTCGTTTTTATTTATGTATCCGTCAACGGCATTGTCTCTATCCGGTCTTCCAAGATCACTTCTGAAAGGTAAATTTAAAACTTTATCATGTTGACGCAAAAACCATGTATCAGCCTTTGTTCCTGCAAGACGTGTGCAGTGAATTCTTGATTGTTGACCTGCACCAACACCTATTGCCTGACCTTGATAAGCATAACAAACCGAATTTGATTGTGTATATTTAAGTGTTATAAGAGAAATGATTAAATCAATTACTGCACTTTCCGGTAAATTTTTATTCTTTGTTACAATATTTGCCAAGAGTGATTTATCGATTTTATAATTATTTCTACCTTGTTCAAAAGTTATTCCGAAAACGTCTTTATTTTCTTTTTCTTCAGGAATATAATCTTTATCTATTTTAACGATATTATAGTTTCCTTTCCTTTTTGTTTTTAAAATTTCAAGTGCTTCTTTTGAATATGAAGGTGCAATAATACCATCAGAAACTTCTCTTGCTATCATCTTTGCGGTTACTTCATCACATTCGTCAGATAAGGCAATCCAATCGCCGAAAGAACACATTCTATCAGTTCCCCTTGCCCTAGCAAAAGCACAAGCTATAGGTGAATTATCTAAACCTTCAATATCATCAACGAAACTTGCTTTTTTAAGTTTTTCAGATAAAGGAAGGCCTACTGCAGCAGACGTTGGACTTACGTGCTTAAAAGAAGTTGCAGAAGGAAGATTTGTTGCTTCTTTTAATTCCTTAACTAATTGCCAACTGTTAAAAGCATCTAAAAAATTAATATAGCCAGGTCTACCGTTTAATATTTCAATAGGTAAATCACTACCGTTTTTCATAAAAATTTTTGCAGGTTTCTGATTTGGATTACATCCGTATTTTAATTCAAATTCTTTCATATCTATCCTCTTATTTATTTTTATTTATAATTCTATCTATCTTTTCACCTGTTGTTAAATTTGTATATCTAACAAAAAGCGAAATCTTATTGTCTTCGTTTAATCCTTTCCAAAGTTTATTTGTGAATTCATCAATATCATTACAAATTGAAACTCTTTCCGGCTCACCGATAAATGTTGGAATAGGATTTCCGTCAGTAACATAAGTATGTATAAAATGCCCTAACCCGTTTAATGGTTCAAAGTCAAAGGTATAACGATTACAAGCACTTCCATTTTCATCTGCACTTTTTAAAATGCTCATTTTATAATTAAAATTATTCTTTTCAAAAGTCAACATTGCGCTTATTCTTGGCGTAAAATTAGGTCCGTCAGGCTCAAATTCTCTAGTCTTAAGTGAAGATGAAAAGCACACCCCTTTGTTTAAGCCGTCAAATATTGTATCTGTTTGATTACCATTTGTTACAATAAGTTTATTTCCGTTTTCTCTTACTGCTGAATAAATTATTAAACTTGGATCGGAAACTTTACTGATATCATATGGTTCGGTATAAAGAACATTATCTTTCATTGAAAAAATTCTATTACGGCTATTAACACTTCTTCCCATAATAAAATAAGCAGAAACAGCATTTAATCCGTCTAAAGTTTTACCTACTACAATACCCCTACCGACATAGGGATTATCTTTGATAAGCTCGTAGATATCATTAATTTTGTAAATATCCATATTTTTTCTCCTTTAATATTTTTTTACTAATCAATTCTGTGGCTTTTGGAAGTATCTTCCATTCAGCTTGATTCATTACTCTTTTTTGTAATTTCTCCGGTGTATCATTTTTATAAACTTTAACGGCTTTTTGTAAAATTATTTCTCCGTCATCAGGTATTTCATTTACGAAATGAACAGTTGCCCCCGTAATTTTAACACCTTTTTTTAATACTTCTTCATGGACTTTTAAGCCGTAATACCCTTTACCACAAAAAGCCGGAATAAGTGATGGGTGAATATTTATTATTCTTTTTTGATAATTCTTAACAAAATTCTCCGATAAAATAGACAAAAAACCCGCTAAAACAATTAAATCTATTTTATATGATTTTAAAGTTTCTATTATTTTTTCTTCAAATTTTTCCTGCGAGCCTATTTGTTTTTTATCAAAAACAACGTATGGAATATTGTTATCCTTTGCTCTTTCTATTGCAAAAGCATTTTTATTGTTTGAAACTACCAACTCAATTTTTCCACTTTTTATAATTCCATTTTGCTGGCTATCAATCAATGCTTTTAAATTTGTTCCGCCACCGGAAACAAATACTGCTATTTTTACTATATTTTCCATTATTCTTTCCTTATTTATTAATAAGTTTTTTAATCATAGAAAAAAATGTATATAAAAAAGAATTACTACTTTTATTCAATTACAATCTTTTCTTTTCCATTGATTACTTCACCGATAATATAGGCATCTTCTCCGCATTTTGTTAAAATTTCAACTGTTTTTTTCGCATCTTCTTTGGCTACAATAACGCTCATTCCAACGCCCATATTAAACGTATTAAACATATCTCTTTCGTCAATATTACCCTTTTTTTGCATATACTTAAATATAGGTAAAATTTTTATACATTTCTTATTGATTTTTGCGCACAAACCGTCAGGAATACTTCTTGGTATATTTTCATAAAAACCACCACCGGTAATATGCGAAATTCCTTTAACCTCTACGCTTTCCAAAAGTTTTAATATAGATTTAACATAAATTTTGGTAGGTGTTAAAAGTGTTTCGCCAAGACTTTTATTGTTTAATTCTATAAGTGGGGTTTTTAAATCAGCATTTTCAACATCTAAAATTTTTCTAACAAGTGAAAAACCGTTTGAGTGAACACCACTTGAAGCAAGTGCGATAATAATATCTCCATCCTTCATTTTGTTGTGATCAATTATTTTAGACTTATCTACGACACCTGTTGAATAACCTGCCAAATCATATTCATCAATGGGATAAAAACCCGGCATTTCTGCTGTTTCGCCACCGATTAAAGCGCAACCGGCCATAACACAACCTTCTGCAACACCTTTAACAATATCCGCTATTTTTTCCGGATAATTTTTACCACATGCTATATAATCTAAAAAATAAAGAGGTTTAGCACCTGAACAAATTATATCGTTAACACACATTGCAACACAATCTATACCAACAGTATCGTGCTTGTCCATCAAAAAAGCAATTTTAAGTTTTGTTCCAACACCATCAGTTCCACTAACCAAAATAGGATTTTTTGTGTTTGATAAATCAAGTTCAAATAATCCGCCAAAACCACCAATATCAGAACATACGCCTTTTATTTTTGTTTTTGCAATATGTTTCTTCATAAGTTCAACAGATTTATAGCCAGCCGTTATATCAACGCCGGCTTTTGCATATATATCAGATTTAGAAAGATTGTTCATTTTTCACTCCATTTATATTAAAAAATATTATTCTTCTCCGTTCCAACAATATGTGCACAATTTACACTTATCTACACCTATCGCTTTGCAAACGCCTTCTAATGTTTGAAAATCCAGCGACGACAGATGCAACTTCTCACACATTGCTTTGTTTAATTTTTTATAACGTTCTGAATTCCTATCAATATATTCATTTATATGTTTTAACCCTTCTTCTCCTTCAATCTCTAAAATTGTAGAACGAGTTAAAAGTTCCATATCATTTGTTTGCCTTGAAAAATTTAAGAATTTACAACCAAACATAATTGGTGGACAAGCAGAACGAACATGAACACATTTTGCCCCGTTTTCATATAAAAAATCAACGGTTTCTCTAATTTGTGTTCCACGAACAATAGAATCATCAACAAATAAAAGATTTTTATTTTCAATTAAACCTTTTATAGGTATCATTTTCATCTTCGCAACCTTGTTTCTTTCAATTTTATCAGAAAAAGTGAAGGATCTTGACCAAGTTGGCGTGTATTTAATAAATGGCCTTGCAAACGGAATTCTGCTTTTATTTGCGTAACCTATTGCGTGTGGTGTTCCTGAATCCGGAACGCCGGCTACACAATCAACATCAGGCAAATTCCCATTTTTTTTGTCGTTTGTTGCCATGATTTCGCCATTTTTACAACGCATTATTTCAACATTAGAATTTTCATACGTTGAAGTTGGATATCCGTAATAACTCCAAAGAAAAGAACAAATTTTCATTTTCTTTTCGGGTTTATTTAACACCTTAATCCTTTCGCAAGAAATTTCTACAATTTCACCTGCCCCTAACTCATAAAAATCCGAAAAACCTAGTTTTTGATAAGCAAAAGATTCAAAGGAAATTGCAAATCCGTCATTATCTTTTCCTATATGAACAGGCAAAACCCCACGTTTATCTCTTGCGACGACAAAACTTCCATCGTCTTTTAAGATTAAAACACAAACTGTTCCATCTATCACTTCTTGAGCATATTTTATACCTTCAACAAAAGATGATTTTTGACTTATAAGTGATGCAACAAGTTCTGTTGTATTAACCGTTCCGCATGCTTGACTATTAAACTGAACATCATGCTTTTTAATACTTGCTTCTATTATCTCGTTTACATTATTAACAATGCCGGTAAAACAAATCCCATAAATACCCAACTTGGAACGAACTAAAAGTGGTTGTGGATCTGTATCATTAATACTTCCCATTGCGGAAGGGCCCTGAATTGTTTCAAAAATATTTTCAAACTTTGTTCTAAAAGGTGCATTATTTATATTATGAATTTTTCTTTGTAATCCCGTCTCTTTATTATAAGCAACTACCCCTGCACTTTTTGTTCCCAAATGTGAGTGATAATCTGTCCCTAAAAAGACATCCGCCATTACTTTATTTTTTTTACTGCAAATACCAAAAAAGCCACCCATAAATCAAACTCCAAAAAATTGTAAAGTATAAATTATTTTGCAAAGAAAATCTTTGATAAAGTCATAGGATCAATATACTTTCCGTCTTTATAGACACGCATATTTCCAGAGGCTATTTCATCTATAAGCATAACTTTTCCGTCTTTATCATATCCGAATTCAAATTTTATATCGTAAAGATCAAGCCCTTTATCTTTTAAATCGTCTGCAACGATTTTTGTTATTGCTTGAGTCATTGTTTTAATATCGTCATATTGTTTTTCTGTCATAACTTTTAAATCAACAAGCCCGTCTTTTGTTACTAATGGATCACCTTTTTCGTCATTTTTAAAGGTTGTTTCAACATAAGCCGGGAGAATATCGCCTTCGTTTATGTAATCACTATACCTACGGTAAAAACTACCAACAGCTCTATATCTACAAATTACTTCTAAGCCTTTGCCAAAAACTTTTGCAGGCAAAACTTCCATTGTTGTATCTTTTAAGTTTGCATTTATAAAATGAGTTTTAATTCCAGCCTTGTTAACTTTTTCAAAAAAGTAAATTGACATTCTTAAATTGACGTCACCAACACCTTCAATTTTAAGGCCAACAGAATTTTCGCCAGGATCAAAAACACCATCTTTTCCGGTGCAATCGTCTTTAAACTTCAATAAATAATTTCCATTATTCAATGCATAAACATCTTTTGTCTTTCCCGTGTAAACAAGTTTCATAACTATTCTCCTATTTTTATTTATTAAATTTTGCTTCTAAGGCTTTATCCTTTTCAAGAACCTTTAAAGCATCTTGTTTTCTTTTTTCAATCAATTTATTATATAAGTCTTTGTCATTAACAGCTAATATTTCAATAGCAAGCAATGCGGCGTTAACCCCACCATTAATTGCAACAGTTGCAACAGGAACGCCTGATGGCATCATAACCGTAGATAAAAGAGCATCCATACCATCAAGTGATGTAGATTTACAAGGTATACCTATGACAGGCAAAACAGTGTTACCGGCAACAATTCCGGCAAGATGGGCACTCATTCCCGCAGCGCAAATTATAACTCCAAAACCATTCTTTTTTGCTTTTATAGCGAAATCGATTGTTTCCTTTGGTGTCCTGTGTGCTGAATAAACATGAACTTCATATTTAACGCCAAAATCGCCTAATGTTTGAATAGTTTTTTCTAATATTGGCAAATCACTATCGCTACCCATAATAATTGCAACTTTTTTCATACAATTCTCCTTTTTCCTTTTTTAAATAAAAAAGGCGCACTAATTTCAATATTAGTGTGCCCAGACGGTCGGCTAAAAAAAGTTCCTTTTCCTTCGCAGTTATCTGCATTAATCCCGTCAGTAAGAGAAACTTTATATTTATGATTTTATGATAACATATTCGATTTTTATTGTCAACAAAATCAATCAACATAATCCGACATTTAATTTTTCTTTATCATGACAATCTGTTGTCTTTATTATTTTTTTTCCACTTTCTTTTATAATACTTATAATATCTTCATTTGGATAAGGTTTTGTTTTATATCCCCTTGTAACAGCCCCGTAATTAATTTCAAATATAACTTCGTTTTTTAATAATTTTTTTAATGCAGAAATATACGATTTTTTATACCTTTCGTTATTTTCGTCAAAATATTTATTATCTTGATTGAATTTTGTAACCAAATCAAAATGCCCTATTATATCACATTTGGTTTTATTGTAAAGATCACCTACTAATTTATAATAATCTTCACAAAAAGCATAAAAATCACCGTTATAATATTTTTCAACGTTTTCAACAAACTCTTTTTCCGAATTATCAACGGCAAGAAATTTTCCGTCTTTTTTTACATAGTGAACCGAGCCTATAACGTAATCGTAGACATCGGTTTTTTCAGTAGAAAAATAATCTTGTTCTATTCCCAGCTTGATAACTATTTTGTTTTTATACTTTTCTTTTAAATGGTTAATTTCTGAAATATATTTAATTGTATTTTCCTTACTCATACAATAACTTTCATCAAAAAAAGTATAAGAATGGCCTGAAAACCCTAATTCGGAAAAATTTAATTCTATTGCTTTTAAAATTAATTCTTCAGGGCTATCTTTCCCGTCACAATAAAGTGTATGAGTATGCAAATTTGATAAAATCATTTCGTCATTTTTTCCTGTTTAACTTTATGGTCTATAATATGCCTTGAAGCAAGCTCTCTTTGAACTTCTTCTACGCTTATCCCCATTTGAACCATTAAAACCATTGCATGATAAGTTAAATCTGCAAGTTCGTAAATCGTTTCTTTTTTATCGTTCGCTTTCCCTGCAATAATAACTTCTGTGCTTTCTTCACCAACTTTTTTTAATATTTTATCTATACTTTTATCAAATAAATATGTTGTATATGAACCTTCAGGTCTATCTTTTTTTCTACCAACTAATAAATCATATAAATCGTTTATCCTAAATTCAAAAAGGTCTGGATTTTGAAACAATAAATTATTAAAGCAACTATCATCACCCTTATGACAAGCAGGACCATCTTTTTCAACGACAACTACCAACGAATCATAATCACAATCGGCTGTAATTGAAACTATATGTTGATAATTTCCACTAGTTTCACCTTTAAGCCATAATTCGTTTCTGCTTCTACTCCAAAAACACGTTAAACGTTTATCTATAGAAATATTCAAACTTTCTTTATTCATATAAGCAACCGTTAAAACTTTTTTGGAAATTGCATCTACAACAACAGCCGGAATAAGCCCGTCTTTATCAAATTTTAACTTTTCAATATCTATCATATTTTACCTCACATTTATTTGATTTCTTTTTAATTCATTTTTTAATTCGTCTATCTTAACTTCACCAAAGTGAAAAATCGATGCTGCTAGACCGGCACTTACCGTTGGAACTTCATTAAATAGTGTTATAAAGTCTTTTATTGAACCGGCACCACCGGATGCAATAACAGGAACTTTAACAGTGGAGCATACCCTTTCAAGCAATTCTAAATCAAATCCTTTTTTTACTCCGTCTGTATCAATGGAATTAACAACAACTTCACCTGCTCCGTTATTTACGCATTTTTTTATCCACGATATTGCTTCTAATCCGGTGTCTTCTCTACCACCTTTTGCAAAAACTCTAAACTCTCCGTCAACTCTTTTTATATCAGAAGATAAAACAACACATTGATTTCCGTATTTTTTTGCAGATTCAATAATTAAACCAGGATTTTTGATGGCACCGGAATTTACACTTACTTTATCAGCGCCACACTTTAACACTCTATCAAAATCATCAATGGTATTAATACCACCACCAACGGTTAGTGGTATAAAAATTTGACTTGCAACCTCTCTCAAAACATCTGTAAATATTTTTCTACCTTCAAAAGAGGCCGTTATATCATAAAAAACAAGTTCGTCAGCCCCGTTATCGGAATAATATTTTGCTAAATCAATAGGAGACGAAACATCTTTAACTCCCAAAAAATTTACACCTTTTACTACTCTTCCGTCCTTTACGTCAAGACACGGTATTATCCTTTTTGTTATCATTTTGCAATTTCAATAGCTTTTTTCAAATCTATTGCTCCCATATAATATGCTTTTCCGATTATTGCACCGTATAAATTCATATCTCTAAGTTTTTTTACGTCATCTATTGAACAAACTCCGCCTGATGCCGTTAAATTAACATTAAATCTTTTCGTTAAACCTTCATATAAACTTAAATTCGTGCCATTCATAGCACCGTCTTTACTTATATCTGTGCAAATAATATTTTCAACACCTATTTGTTGCATTTTACAAAAAAAGTCGTTTACATTTACGTTGGATTTTTCTTTCCAACCTTTAATTGCAATAAAACCATCTTTAATATCGGCCCCAACGACTATTTTTTCTTTGTATACTTTTACGGCTTTAATTAGGAAATCTTCGTCGTTAATTGCAGCAGTCCCTAAAATCACTCTATCAACACCAACATTAAAATATTTCTTTACGGTTTCAATATCTCTTATTCCACCGCCTATTTCAATTTTTAAATTTGTATTTTTTGCAATTTCTTCAACAACTTTTATATTTGGTGTTGTGCCGTCTTTTGCCCCTTCCAAATCAACGATATGAACGTATTTTGCACCAAGGCGTTCAAAATCATAGGCAACATTTAACGGCTTATCATTATAAACCGTCATTTGGTCATAATCGCCCTTAAAAAGCCTAACTGCTTTCATATTTACTAAATCTATAGCTGGAAAAATAATCATTTATTTATTCTCCGAAAAAGCTTTTAAAATATTCAACCCGACTTTGCCACTTTTTTCCGGATGAAATTGACAACCGTAAATATTATCTTTTTGAACAGCCGCAGTTATAGGAACACTATATTCTGTTGTAGCAATAACGTTAGGACTGTTCGTAACATAGTATGAGTGAACAAAATAAACACAATCACCTTCGTTAATATACTTAAAGATATTACTCTTTTTTTCAAAATGCAAGGCATTCCAACCTATTTGCGGAACATCAAGTTCTTTATCTACAACGTCTCTCATAGAAACAACTTCACCTTTTAAAAGATTAAGACCTTTATGTTCACCGTATTCAAAACTTTTTTCAAAAAGCAATTGCATACCAAGGCAAATTCCCATAATATCTTTGCCTTTTGAAGATTGTTCTTTTAATACTTCAGCCATACCGCTTTCATTTAATTTTTTTACTGCGTCGGAAAAAGCTCCGACACCCGGCAAAATTATCTTCTTTGCACTATCAATAACTTTTTTATCGTTAGTTATTATCGCATCTTCACCGATTGCTTTAAACGAAGAACAAAGAGAAAATAAATTTCCTACACCATAATCAATAATTGCAATCATTAAAGTATTCCCTTCGTTGACGGAATTTCATTTGAAAATTCTTTATCAATAGCAACGGCTTTTTTAAGACTTCTTGCAACTGATTTAAATGAACCTTCAATAATATGATGTGTATTTGAACCGACAATTTTTCTAATATGTAACGTTATACCCGATTGTCTTGCAAAAGCAATCCAAAATTCTTCGGCAAGTTCAGTATCAAAATCACCTACTTTCTTTGCCCTGAAATTCATATTGTAACATAACATGCCACGTCCTGAAATATCAACAGCGGATAGAATTAAAGATTCATCCATAGGCAAAATAGTTTCGCCATAACGAATAATACCACATTTGTCTCCCAAAGCAATTTTAAAAGCATCACCAAGCGCAATACCAATATCTTCGGTAGTATGATGATAGTCAACTTTAACGTCACCTACACATTTAACTTTCAAATCAAATCTACCGTGTTTGGAAAAAAGAGTTAACATATGATCTAAAAAACCACAACCAGTATCAATTTCATTTTTTCCACTACCATCTAAATCAACTGAAAGTATAATATCTGTTTCTTTTGTCTTTCTTTTTATTTCCGCATTTCTCATTTTTTTATCTCCAAAATACTTTTAACTGTTTGAATAAAAATTTTCATTTCTTCATCATTACCTATTGTTATTCTATTAAAATCTTTTATCCTTTCTTTTTCAAAATGGCGAATAAGTATACCTTTTTCTTTAAGTTTTAGATATAACTCCTTACCTGTTATCGCATCAGTTTTTGCAAATATAAAATTTGCTTTTGAGTCTAATACTTTAAACCCTATTTTTATAAGTTCTTTTTTTGTCCACTCTCTGATTTTAATAATTTTTTGACAATTGTCAATATTATATTGATTATCCTTAAAAGCCTCAATTCCCGCCGATATTGTTAAACTGTTTACGTTATAAGGATTTGTTGAATACCTAATCGTGTTTATATCATCAATAAGTTTTTGATTTGCTATACCAAAACCAAGCCTAACACCAGCCATAGAACGAGATTTTGAAAAAGTTCCTGTAATAAACAAATTTTCATATTTATTTATAAGTTTAACCGCACTTTCCCCACCAAAATCAACGTATGCCTCGTCAATAATTACAACGTTATTTGGATTTGAACTGACAATCTTTTCAATATCTTTAAGTTTAAGCGTTAATCCTGTAGGCGCATTTGGATTTGCAATTACTATAGTTTTATTTATACCGATATAATCGTCTACATTTATTGTAAAATCATCTTTTAATTTTATTTCTTCATAAGGAATATTATTTAGCCTTGCAAAAACAGGATAAAAACCGTATGTTAAATCGGCAAATGCTAGTGGCCTTTCACGATCGGAAAAAGCCATAAAAGCAAAATTAAGCACTTCGTCTGAACCGTTCGTAAAAACAATTTGATTATCGTTAATACCAAATACTTTAGAAGCTTCCTTTCTTAATAATTTACACTCGGGATCAGAATAAAGCCTTAAATCATTTGCTTTTTCAAAAACAACCTTTGCAACACCGCTTGATGGTGGATAAGGCGATTCGTTTGTATTAAGCTTTATATATTTTTTATCTTGCGGTTGTTCACCGGGAGTGTATGGGATTAAACCGCTATATTTTTTACTAAAAAACTTACTCATCTTCACTAAACCTTATAGTTAAACTCTTTGCGTGAGCCGTTAAACCTTCTTGCCTTGCAAAAAAAGCAACGTCTTCATTTACTTTTTCTAAATTTTGTTTATCATAATAAATATATTGCGTTTTTTTAATAAAATCATCAACAGAAAGCGGTGAAGAAAATTTTGCCGAACCACTTGTCGGTAGCGTGTGATTTGAACCTGCAAAATAATCACCTAATGCTTCAGGACAATTCTTGCCCAAGAAAACAGATCCTGCATTTTTTATTTTTTCTAAATACTCAAACGGAGCATCAACACACAATTCAAGATGTTCAGGTGCAATCTCATTTGCGATCTCTATTCCTACATCTAAATTCTTTGCAATGATAATTTTACCGTTACCATCAATTGAAGCTCTTGCAATTTCTTGTCTTTCCAATAATGGAATTTGTTTTTCTAGTTCTTTTTGAACGTCTTTTGCTAAAACTTCACTATCCGTTATTAAAACTGCAGTTGCATTTTTATCGTGCTCTGCTTGTGATAATAAGTCTGCCGCAACATTTTTTGCTTGACAACCTTTATCAGCAATAACTAATATTTCACTAGGGCCTGCGATCATATCAATAGAAACAATTCCGTAAACTTGACGTTTTGCTTCTGCAACATAAGCATTACCCGGCCCAACAATTTTATAAACTTTTGGAATACTTTCCGTTCCGTATGCAAGTGCTGCAATACCTTGCGCTCCTCCTACTTTAAAAATCCTATCAATGCCGGCAATTTTTGCAGCAGCCAAAATAACAGGATTGATTTTTCCGTCTTTACTCGGTGGCGTTATCATAACAATTTCTTTACAACCGGCAATCTTTGCGGGAATACTATCCATCAAAACAGTTGAAGGATATGAAGCTGTTCCACCAGGAACATATAATCCTACTTTTTCAATCGCTGTATATCGTTGTCCTAAAACAATACCGTCTTTTTTATCTATTTTAAAGTCTTTTCTTACTTGTTTTGAGTGAAAACGTTTTATATTCTCGGCTGATTTTTTAAGAATTTCAATAAACCTTTTATCTACCGATTTATAAGCCTCATCAATTTCTTTTTTATCGACTTCAAGTTTATCAAGTTTAACTTTATCGAACTTTTCAAGATAATATAAAAGCGCTTTATCTCCGTTTTCTTTTACGTTTGATATAATTTCACTTACCGCACCAGAAACGTTATTTGATAAATCTTCTCTACTAAAAATCTTTTTTTTATCAACCTTTTCAAATTCAAAAATCTTAATCATTTTCTATTTGTCCTTTAATTCCACAAATAATTTTTTCAATATCATTCTTTTTAAACATAAACGAAGATTTGTTAGCAATAAGTCTTGCACTTATCGGTAAAATTATTTTTTTCACGTCAAGATTATTTTCTTTTAATGTTTTTCCCGTTTCAACAATATCAACAATGACGTCAGAAAGCCCTAAAATCGGAGCAAGTTCTATTGAACCATTAAGCTTAATAATATCAATTTTTCTACCAATTCCGGCATAATAACTTTGTGCAATATTTGTAAATTTTGTAGCAACTTTTAACGTTTTATTTTTATCATCAATATAATTTACCGGACCGGCAACCGCCATATTGCATTTACCGATATTTAAATCTAAAAGTTCGTAAACATTCGGCTCATATTCTAAAAGAATATCTTTTCCGGCAACACCGATATCTGCTGCACCACGTTCAACGTAAATGCTTACATCAGAAGGTTTCACCCAAAAAAATCTAATACTTTTTCCTTTGTCTTCAAAAATAAGTTTTCTGGTATCTTCTTTTATTTCAGGACATGAAAACCCTGCTTTTTCAAACATATCGTAAACTTTTTCACCAAGTCTTCCCTTCGGTAGCGCAATATTAAGCATTTTTCTCACCCCTTAAATCTATAAGTTCTTTATATATTGTTTTTTGTTTAGATTCTTTTGATACAAGTATTTTTTTACCATCGTTTGTCGTCTTCTTAAGTGTTTTAACAATGTTTGATTTTACCGTTTTATCGTCATAAAGTATCAATACGTCAATATTATCATTATCTTGAGATTTGGAAAGTTGTTCAAGCAAATCAAGATAAACAGCAAAACCAATAGCACCCATTTTCTTAGAAAGCTTCGCCATCATTTTATCATATTGACCGCCTGCTAAAACCCTTTCATTAATGCCTTGAATAAAACCGTGAAAAACAAATCCATTATAATAATTTGTATTTCCACTAACAGAAAAATTAAATATGATATTATTTGAAAAAGGCAACAAATCCAACAATGAAGATAATTCTATAATATCACTAATTTCACTATCATTAAAATTCTTTTTTAAAGATTTAATAACACTATTTCTTTCCCCATAAAGGTTAATAAGCATCAAAATATTCTCTATGTTTTTCTTATCTACGCCAAAATCGTTGCATAATTCAATTAAATCATGCGAATTTTTACTTTCAATTAGTTTAAATGCTTTTTCCTTAAATATTTCGCTTGAATTTGCTTTCTTAATTATCGATTCAATTAAAGATAAATTAGATATTTCCAAAACAAAATTTTTATTTATCTCGTTTAAACTTTTTGCTGAAAGCATTATAACTTCAAAAACGTCATAAACCGAAATATCACCAACACACTCTAATCCCACCTGCATGATTTCTTTAAAACAATCTGTAGATTTTGATACTCTGTATACGTTTTCGTTATAATAAAGTTTTTGTTTTTCACCAACGTCTTGAAGATTCTTAATAATAGATAACGTTACGTCCGGTTTTAAGGCAAGAAGCTTTCCGTTCGTATCATTGAAAGTAATAATTCTGTCACTTACTAAAAAATCTTTATTTGATATATATAATTCATACTCTTCAAACTTACTCATTTTATAAGGTTTATAACCATATTGTTCATAGATTGAACGAAGTTTGGTGACGTATAATTCATCTTCTTTTAAAAGTTTTTCATCTAACATTTCTTTTCACCATTTATCCTTTCTAAAACAACTTTGTAGCCACCGCAACCATATTCGTAACATTTATTAATTCTACTTATTGTCGCAGCACTAACACCTGTTTCTTTTATAATATCCGTATAACTCTTTTTGTTCTTAAGCATACCGGCAACTTTAAGCCTTTTTGACATTTCGATTATTTCTTTGATAGTACACAAATCTTCCATAAACGCATAGCACTCTTCTTCCGTCTTTAATGACAAAAAAGCCTTTGCTAAATTATTTGTGTTCTTATCTTTCCACTTACTCATTTTTTCTCCTTTCTCACTTTAATACTTTATTTCTTTATCACTTTATCAATTCACTTTGCTAAATTACTTACAACCATATTTTATCATAAAGAAAAAAACATTGTCAAGTATTTAATGTTATCATTTTTTAAAA
>JAZLMT010000142.1:0-3323 GCA_045598745.1 Christensenellaceae bacterium | reverse complement strand
ACTTTATATTCTTTATTTGACGGATTTATTATTACCGTTGCCTTTGAATTTTCATCACTTCTTGTGAATATACAAGGGTACCCTTTTTTTATAAACTTTTGATTACTTCTTACGTTAAAGCAACCGTTATTCTTTCTTATTTCTATGAGTTTTTTAACGGTATTTAATAATGAATTGTTATCTCCTTCTTGCGTTTTTACGTCTATTCCTTCTTTTTCAAATAACGGCAAATAAATTTCTTCACTTGTAGAAAACCCTTTATTCTTTCCGTTATTCCATTGCATAGGCGTTCTTGCACCCGTTCTTAATCCACCACCGTCTTTACTTATTTCAAACGTATGTCCTATTCCTATTTCGTCTCCGTAGTATATAAACGGAATATGTTTTATAGTCAATAAAAATGCAAAAATAGTTTTTATCATTTCGGGGCTTTTGTTCGTTGGCATTCTTATTTCGTCATGTGTTCCGCTTGCCGCACTAAAACAACCTTTATCTCCTATTCTATCGTACAAATAGTTTACGTATTTTACAAAGTTTTTAAGAGTGCCTTTTCCGTTCTCGCTAAAATAGTTATTTCCCCTTTCGTAATATTCTCCTAAATTCAAGCCTTTTTCGTTTCTATACAATTCGTCAAACGCAAATGTATCGTGAGTTAAAAAGTCCATATCAAAACCGCATTTACCTATTGATTTTTGCGGAACTACCCACTCGGCTATATATACCTTTTCTTGATATTCTTCTCTTAAAGTGCCAAGTATTTTACCCCATAGCCACTTTATTCCTTCCAAACCAGTATCGCTATCGTCATACGGCTTATTCTCGTTAAACTTAACTCCGTTCTTTACAAGCGACGCCGCCATATCTACTCTAAATCCGTCAATTCCTTTATCTAAATAAAAACGCATTACGTTGAGTATTTCTTCTCTTAACGGACTTAATCTCTCATCATCGTATTTTATCATCCACGGGTGTTCGCTATCTACTTGATTAAAACCGAAGTTTAATGCCGGTTGACTTGCGTAGTAGTTCTTCATATAACCACCGTCCCTATCAAACAAACCGATAATCATATTGTTATAATCGTGAAAAACCGAATCTGTCCACACGTAATAGTTAGAATATTTATTCTTTTCTTTCTTGCAAGATTCTTGAAACCATTTGTGCTTTATTGAAGTATGCCCGATTACCAAATCTAAAATGACTTTTATTCCGTTATTATGAAAAACCTTTATAAGTTCTTCTAAATCTTCCATACTACCGAATTTTTCGTCAATAGCATAATAGTCTTCTATATCGTAGCCACCGTCTTGAAAGGGTGATTTAAAAATAGGGTTAAGCCATACTGCCGTTACTCCTAAATTTTTCAAATAATCTACTTTTTGTATTATTCCTTGTAAATCGCCTATTCCGTCGTTGTTACCGTCGTAAAAACTCGTTGGATATATCTCATATAATATTGCGTTATTAAGCCAAGTATTCATTGTTAAAAATTAAACTCTTCCTTTATATCAACAATTTTCTTTAATAAAAGCAATAACCCCACTACTCCAACCATGGCAAAGCGAATGCCTAAACCCCTTATAACAATATTCTCCAAAATCACCGTGAATATCTTTCTTATTTTTTACCGGTAATTCATTTATTCCAAATGAATTTTCAGCCCATTCCATATTGAAATCTTCCCAAAAAGTTGTTGCTCCCAACTCTATCATTTTACCAAAATATTCTTTCATTATTTCTATCGCCTTTTGTTTATCAAAAGATGCTATCGCTGTTAAAATATAATAACTCATAAATGTCGATAGACCTTTCGGTCCTCCATCAACAAGTTGTTTCTTTTCTTGTTCACTAATTTTATGAATTGCAAAATATTTTAACGCTATAAGTTGTTTTTTTCCATAACACTTTATTTCAATTTTCTTTAAATTGTTTTCTATTTTTTCGCATATGGAATTATCTGTTTGTAAAAGCGAAAATAACTTCTTTGCTTTTTCCATAGCAATAATGCAAATTGCCCGTTGCCCTTGAGGAGCAAGTTGCATCGTATTTGTTGGCCAATCAGTAAAATAGTTTTCAAAATTCATTTCGCCGTTTTCATAAACCTTTGTTGAAATGTATTTTACAAGATTTAATAAATACGATTTTTGTTTCTTTAAAAAACTTAATCTGTTTGTTTTTTCCACATAATCAGATAATATAATTATCCACCATAACGAATAAGATGACATTCCGTTCATCCATAACGGCAATACTGTTTTATCTTTGATATAATTCAAAGACTTTTCTAATTTTTCACTTTTACCGTACAAGGTTGTTAAAGCAAGCATTTCGGGATGCATATCCCCTACCCATACTAACCTATCTCTTTTTATTCCGTCCCAAATATATTCCCCTGACGAACACAAATCTATAGTTCTTTTAGCAACATTAAAAATATCCTTTATCGTATCGTCTTTTCCGTCATAAAAGTAGAGTGATTTTTTATTATTAATTTCATTAACCGCTACTATTTTTTTTATTTTCAAATCACCATCTATTGCATCTATTTTAACAAATCTAAACCCACTATTAAAAAGTACAATATCCGAATAGTTGGGTAAAAACACTTTAAAATCTCTTAAAGCATGATCGTTAGTAGAATTTTTCTCACCTAAATTATAAATAGTTTCCGTAACACTTTCACCATACCTGACATTAGCATGAGCATTTGCTTTAAAGGTTAAAATCCTTAATGATGCTTTCATTTCCACACCAAAATCTATAATTATAAATCCACCTTGTTTAATTTCGGTGAAAATTTCTTCACTTGTGCTTATTTGCAATGGACTTTCTATAAATAAACTTTTAGAATTTAGGGTATCTTTTTCTAAAATTATTTTTTCTATTTTTTTAATCGATTTCATAAATTTCAACTTATTTTTTTTGCATTTTCTAAATATAAAATTGGAATAGCCGACCAACCGTGACACATACTTCCCGAACCGTCAAAATCTTGCGGACCCCCGATTGTTTCCCAAAAAGTAGTAGCACCCATTTCTATCATTGCAGAAAATTTTTTTTCTATATCTTTTATAATAAAATTTTTATAAGACTTATTCACATAGAGCAAAGCGTCATAAAAAAATGTCAATGTTGACAGCGAAATTTCAACTAAATTATCATTATTTTTTATAAGTTTTTCCGCTATAATTTCATTTCCTTTACTATCTAAAATATTTGCTAAAATTGCCAAACTGTTTCCCAACATTGAATAAGAATTTTCATTTATAGTGTTTCTAAATAATCCCATTTTTTCGTTAAAAAACAATTCCTTGATTGTATTA
>JAZLMT010000141.1:0-7669 GCA_045598745.1 Christensenellaceae bacterium | reverse complement strand
ACCGAAGGATGATTTTTCAAAAACGTTGCAACCTTTAATGCATTTTCACAATGTCTTGGCATACGAACGTGCAAACTTTCTAACCCTAGGTTGATATAATAGGCGTGTTGTGGTGATTGAATAGAGCCGAAATCTCTCATAAGTTGAGCGGTGCATTTTGTTATAAAAGCACCTTCTAGGCCAAACTTTTCGGCATAAACTATTCCGTGATAACTATCGTCAGGCGTGGTTAATCCAGGGAATTTATCTTTATACTTTAGCCAGTCAAACTTACCTGCGTCAACTATAACGCCACCTACCGTTGAGCCATGGCCGTCAATATACTTGGTTGTTGAGTGAGTAACGATATCAGCACCCCACTCAATAGGCCTACAATTTACAGGTGTTGCAAAAGTATTATCAATAATAAACGGAACACCGTGTTTATGCGCACACTTACTAAACAATTCTATATCTAAAACCGTTAAAGCCGGGTTTGCAATCGTTTCGCCGAATACTGCCTTTGTGTTAGGCTTAAAACATTTATCAAGCTCTTCTTCCGTTATATCAGGAGAAACAAAGGTAAAATCAATACCCATTTTCTTCATTGTTACCGCAAAAAGATTAAACGTTCCGCCATAGATTGCCGAACTTGCTATAACGTGGTCGCCACACGTTGCAATATTAAATACGGCAAAGAAATTTGCAGCCTGTCCACTTGATGTGAGCATAGCAGCGCTACCGCCTTCTAATTCACATATCTTTTTTGCAACCAAGTCGTTAGTCGGATTTGCAAGACGGGTATAAAAATATCCGTTTTCTTCCAAATCAAAAAGTTTACCCATATCTTCAGAAGTATCGTATTTGAACGTTGTGCTTTGATATATAGGAATTTGCCTTGGTTCACCGTTCTTCGGTGTATAACCGCCTTGAATACATATCGTTTCAATTCTCTTTTTTGCCATAACAAAACCTCTATCTAAAATTTTTTATTATTCTATCTTTTTCTCTATTTAAGTCTTTTTCTTTTTTTACCTGTTTTTTATCAAACGTGTGTTTACCTTGACAGAGCCCGAGTTCAACCTTGATAAGTGCGCCCTTTAAGTATAGTCCCAAAGGAACAAGCGTTAACCCTTTTTGTTCTACCTTTGCTTTAAGTTTGATTATTTCTTCTTTTCTTAACAAAAGTTTTCTATCTCTGTTTGAATCTTTCGTATTATACGCCCCCGCCTTATCGTATACGGTTACGTGCATGTTTTTTAGGATAATATCACCGTCAACGTAATAGCAAAAACTATCTTTAATATTTACACTTCCGCCCTTAATACTTTTTACTTCACCGCCGTCCAAAACGATTCCTGCTTCGTATCTCTCTAAAATAAAGTATTCGTGGCTTGCTATTCTGTTTTGAGTGAGATATTTTCCTTCCATATATTACCTTATATTTTACTACATTTATTTTTAGTTTGCAAGTTATACAAATAAAAACTCTGCACGTTTATCGCCATAGTTTATTCCTACAACCTTTATTTTAACTCTATCACCGAGTTTATAACTCTTTTTACCTGTTGATAAAGTATAATTTTCTTTATCAACGTTTAATCTTTTTCCGCTTATGCTATCCGCTTTCACCAGCCCTTCTATACCGTTATCAAGTTCGCAAAAAACACCGAAATTCATAACTCCGCTGACTGTTGCCGTAAACTCTTCACCGATATAGTTGGATAAGTATAAAAGTTTATAGTATTCTTGAACGGCTCTTTCAGCATTTACCGAAACTCTTTCTCTCTCCGATGCCTGTTTTGATGCCGACTTAACGAATTCACCGTATTTTCCTTCTATATTGTTTTCACCACGCAAAAAATCTTTAATAATTCTATGAATCGCTAAATCGGAATATCTTCTTATCGGCGAAGTAAAGTGGCAATATTTATCTTCCGATAATCCAAAATGCCCACAGCACTCTTCACTATACTTTGCCTTTTGCATTGAACGAAGCATAACCCTATTTATCAAAGTATAATTTTTTGAATTTTCCACGCTCTTTAATATCGTTTGAAAATCTTTTGAATAAACTTCGTCTTTCTTCCTCTTATACTTGACGCCTAATTGATCCAAAAATTTATAAAAGTTTTCAAGCCTTTCTTCTTCAGGCTTTTCGTGTATTCTATATACAAATGGGAGATCAAGATAATAAAAGTATTCCGAAACGGTAACGTTCGCTAAAATCATAAACTCTTCTATAATCTTTTGTGCCTTGTTTTGAATACTTGGCGTAACTTCAATTCTCCCTTTATTATCAACGTATATTTCACTTTCTTTAACGTCCAAATCAATGCTTCCTTTCTTTTCCCTTTTCTGCATCAAAATATCGCACAATTTGTCCATTAAAACAAGATTCTTATAAACTTCTTTATTGTCGTCTATGCTCTTCTTATCACCGTCAAGCATCTTTTGTGCAATAGTATAAGTGAGCCGTTTTTTGCTGTTAATAACCGATTCAACAATCTCCCTATCAACCACTTCGCCGTTTTTATCTACTTCCATCATACAAGATAAAGTCAATCTGTCTTCACCTTCGTTTAGCGAACATATACCGTTACATAAAAGTTCCGGTAGCATAGGTATAACGTTTTCCGGAAAATATACGCTGTTACCGCGACTAAACGCTTCTTTATCTAACGGTGAATTATCTAAAACGTAATTAGAAACGTCTGCAATATGAACTCCGAGATAATAGTTGCCGTTTTTTAATTTTGACACGGAAACCGCATCGTCAAAATCACGTGCATCATCTCCGTCTATCGTAAAAGTAAAAAGATTTCTAAAATCTTTTCTTCCCGTTAAATCCTTACCCGATACTTTTTTACAAACGTTTTTTGCATTTTCCAAAACGCTAACGGAAAAACAGAACGGAAGGTCATAAGTCATCATAATAGACTTTATTTCCGTCTTCTTATCAAACTGCCTTCCAAGTATCGTCGTTATAATCCCTTCTGGGTTGCCTTTCTTTGGATAGGTTAAAATTTTGGCTACAACCTTGTCGCCTGATTTTGCGTGAACGCCTTGCCCGAACGGAACAAATATATCGTTATAATATTTTTTATCGTCAGGTATAACAAAACCACCCGTTCTTCTTGAAAAATAGGTGCCGACAATTTTGTTTATTCCACGTTCTAATACTTTTAAAACTCTTGCCGTCGTCCTTTCACCTTTACCGTCGGTTGTCTCTGCTAATACAATGTCGCCATGGCAAGCACCTCTTAAATCAGAGTGCGGAATAAAATAATCACATTTAGTTGTATCGGTTGGCATTAAAAAAGCATAGCCTCTTTCGTTGCCTTGAATTTTACCTTCTATAACTTCTCTTTTCATATAAAAAAAGGCGATTTCTAACAAGGTAGAAATCGCCAAAACAAATTTTTTTAACTTATGCAGGTAAGAATATCTTTGTGATAATAACAAAAACGATACATAAAACCGCAAAAATAATTGAAGTGATAACAGTTAAAACCTTCATTTTATGTTCAAACGTTTTGCTTTTATTCTTCCCTAAAAATGTTTCGGTTTGACCACCTAAAGCACTAACGCCGGATGAGTTACCCGGTTGAAATAAGATAACTAAAACCAAAAATAAAGCACATAATGCCATGATAATAATTACCGGAATTTTAATAATGAGCCAAGCAGATACAAAGTCTAGCATGTTAATCATAATATTCTCCTAAAACTTATAAAAGTATAATATATTTTTAAATTTAGCCCAAAAATTCTTTAGGCTTGCTTATTATAGCATAACATATAACTTTTTACAAGCATTTTTTTATATTTATTTTATAATTAAAGATTTTCCCGTCATTTCGTTAGGTTTATTTACGCCCATCATATCAAGAAGTGTTGGCGCAACGTCTGCTAAAATTCCACCGTCACGAAGTTTTTTGCCTATGAAATCTTTTCCACAAACTATAAACGGAACAAGGTTGGTTGTATGGGCAGTAAACGGAGAACCGTCTTCATTTTCCATTTTGTCAGCATTTCCGTGGTCTGCCGTAACTATAACGTTGCCACCCTTTGAAATGATTTTATCAACAACCTTTTTAACGCAGTTATCTACAGTTTCAACTGCCTTAACTGCTGCGTCAAACACACCAGTATGTCCAACCATATCACAATTTGCAAAGTTCAAAATAACAACGTCGTATTTATCACTGTCTAACTTTTCCAAAACCTTTTCGGTAACGATATTAGCGCTCATTTCCGGTTGTAAATCGTATGTTGCTACCTTTGGTGACGGAATAAGTTCTCTATCTTCGTTTTCGTTTGCCTTTTCTACACCGCCGTTAAAGAAGAAAGTTACGTGTGCATATTTTTCCGTTTCTGCTATACGAAGTTGCTTGAGCCCTAATTTTGAAAGGTATTCACCCAAAGTGTTATTTAATTTTTGTGGCTTAAAAGCAATTCTAACGTTAGTAAAACTTGCATCGTATTGAGTAAAGCAAACGTAGGTAGGATTTAAAAAGCCACTCTTTCTTGTAAACCCGTTAAATTCAGGTTCCGTCATTGCCCTTGTAATTTGCCTTGCTCTGTCAGGACGGAAATTGAAGAAAATAATTCCGTCGTTCTTTTCTATTAATGCAACCGGCTTGCCGTTTTCAGTAACGCATGCAGGAATAACAAATTCGTCAGTAACGTTGGATAAATAACTCTTTTTAACGTATTCAATAGGATTTTCGGTTTTTTCGCCTTCACCTAAAGTCATCATATTATAAGCCTTTTCAACTCTTTCCCAACGGTTATCTCTATCCATAACGTAATATCTTCCGCCAACGGATGCAATCTTTCCGAAAGAGAGTTTATCCATTTCGTTTTGTAAATCGGAAATAAAATCAATCGCACTTGTTGGTGAAACGTCTCTCCCGTCTAAAAAGCAGTGAACGTATACGTTATCAAGCCCCTTTTGTTTTGCCATTTTTATTAAAGCAAAAAGATGTGAGATATGTGAGTGAACGCCACCGGTTGATAATAAACCGTAAAGGTGAAGTTTCGTCTTGTTCTTTTTAACCATATCTATAACGTAGTTAAATTCTTCATTATCAAAGAAATCGCCGTCGTTAATTGATTTGGTTATTCTCGTTAATTCTTGATAAACGATTCTACCTGCACCCATGTTTAAGTGCCCGACTTCACTGTTTCCCATTTGCCCTTCAGGAAGGCCTACGTCTAAACCACTTGCACCGATAAGCGTTGAAGGATATTTATCCATAAGTGCTTTAACGTTTGGGCTACCTGCTGTTTCAATGGCGTTGCCTTTTTTGTTTTTTGATATACCGTAACCATCCATTATGATTAAACAATTTGGTCTACTCATTTTATACCTCAATTTTAAATTATTTATTCTTTATATATTCGTCAATGGCTTGTGCCGAAGCCTTTCCTGCACCCATTGCCAAAATAACGGTTGCAGCACCCGTAACGGCATCACCGCCGGCATAAACGCCGACTTTTGTTGTTTCGCCGTTGTCCTTTGCAATTATGCAACCATGATCGTTTGTATCTAATCCCTTTGTTGTTGACTTTATAAGTGGGTTCGGTGCTGTGCCAAGTGCCATAATAACGCAGTCGGCAGTAATATCAAATTCACTGTTTAATACAGGAACCGGCTTTGCTCTACCGGAAGCGTCAGGTGCGGAAAGTTCCATCTTTAAGCAAGTTATGCTATCTACCCAGCCGTTTTCGTTTCCGTTAATCTTAACAGGGTTTGTAAGCATCTTAAAAATAATACCTTCTTCTTTAGCGTGTTCAACTTCTTCCTTTCTTGCCGGAAGTTCTTTTTCCGTTCTTCTATATACGATAGTAACGTTTGCGCCAAGACGTTTTGCAGAACGTGCAGCATCCATAGCAACGTTTCCACCACCTACAACGATAACTTCTTTACCACGTTGAATAGGCGTCGAAGAATCTTCTTTATACGCCTTCATAAGATTTATTCTGGTTAAAAATTCATTTGCGGAATAAACGCCGTTTAATGCTTCGCCTTCAATATTCATAAATTTCGGAAGTCCTGCACCCGTTCCTACGAAAACTGCCTCAAAACCTTCTTCCGTCATAAGTTCGTCAATAGTAACGCTCTTACCTACAACGGTATTTGTTTCTATAGTAACGCCAAGTGCTTTTAATCCGTCAATTTCCTTTTGAACTATGCTCTTTGGAAGTCTGAATTCAGGAATACCGTAAACCAAAACACCACCTGCTACGTGAAGTGCTTCAAAAACAGTAACTTCATATCCCATTTTTGCAAGCGAACCGGCACAAGTTAATCCCGAAGGACCGGAACCTATAACGGCAACTTTATGTCCGTTTGCTTTCGGTTTAACGTTTTCTGTTTTACAGTTTTTATTGTGATAGTCTGCAACGAATCTTTCAAGCCTACCGATAGCAACAGGTTCGCCTTTTATTCCCCTTATACACTTGCTTTCGCATTGTGATTCTTGTGGGCATACTCTACCGCATACAGCAGGAAGCGAACTCTCGTTCGTTATTATTTCATAAGCCTTTTCAAAATTGCCTAAAGCAACTTCCTTAATAAATTCCGGAATATGTATCTTAACGGGACAACCGCCAATACACGGCATATTCTTACAATTCATACAACGCTTTGCTTCGTCTATTGCCTGTTCTTCGGTATATCCCAAAGCAACTTCGTTAAAATTTTTATTTCTGACGTTAGGCTCTTGCGTAGGCATAACGTTTTTTACTAAACTCATGTTAGGCATAATTATTTAACCTCCTTGTTTAAGAGATTACATGCTTTTTCGTAAGCGTGCTTTTCACTTTCTTTATACATTTGCGAACGTTTCATTGCCGAATCAAAATCTACTAAATGTCCGTCAAAATCAGGCCCGTCTACACAAGCAAACTTTGCCTTTCCGTCAACTATAACTCTACAACCGCCACACATACCCGTTCCGTCTATCATAATCGGGTTCATACTGATTATGGTTTTAACGCCGTATTTCTTTGTGGTTAAGCAAACGAATTTCATCATAACGAGTGGACCTATGGCAATAACTTCGTCATACTTTTCGCCACTTAAAATCAAGTTTTCAAGTGCGTTTGTAACAAGCCCTTTCTCGCCCCACGTTCCGTCATCACTCATCTTAATGAATTTATCACTAACTTTATCAAAATAATCTTCTAAAATTACCAAATCTTTAGTTCTAAATCCAACTATAGAGTGAACGGTTGCACCCTTTTCATGAAGTTTTTTTGCTATCGGATAAGCAATTGCACTACCTACGCCTCCACCTACAACGGCAACCTTTTTTAGACCTTCCGTTTCGGTCGGATTACCGAGTGGACCGACAAAATCACTTAACTTATCGCCAACACTTAAACTATTAAGTATTTTTGTCGTTGCACCGACAATTTGGAAAATTACCGTAACACTTCCCTTTTCTCTGTCGTAATCGGCAACGGTTAGCGGTATTCTTTCTCCGTCACTCACAGCACGAAGAATTATAAATTGACCAGGTTCCGCCTTCTTTGCAACTCTAGGTGCATAAACTTCAATTAAAGTTACTTGAGGATTTAGTTCAACTTTCTTTAGAATTTCAAACATAATTTCACCTTAATGTTTTCTTTTTATTTTACCACATTTTTTTATATTTTCAAACTATTAAAAAAGAAAAAT
>JAZLMT010000140.1:0-5533 GCA_045598745.1 Christensenellaceae bacterium | reverse complement strand
TGGGCCCATTCTATCGGCAGGTATATCTTTTGTTCCGTCACCTGTCCAAATATTCATAACGCAAGGAACACCAGTTTCTTTTGCAAAATATTGTGAAATTCTTATACAAGCCTTGCCGTGTTCTATCCAAAACTTTCTAATTTCTTCGTCTGGGCTTGAAAGTGTTAATCCGTTTGCCTTCGGGTGAGAGAAGAATGTTGGGTTAAAATCTAAACCTACATTATATTTTTTAGCAAGGTCAACCCACTTTTTGAAGTGCTTTGGCTCTAATTTATCTCTATCAACAAACTTTCCCTTTTCAAAGATAGCGTAGCAAGCGTGAACGTTTATTTTCTTTTTGCCCGGGCAAAGAGAAATAACCTTTTCCATATCTGCCATAAGTTCTTCAGGGTTTCTTGCTTTACCCATATAGTTACCGGTTGTTTGAATACCGCCTGTTAATGGCCCGTCATGGTCAAAACCAATAACGTCGTCCCCTTGCCAACAGTGGAGTGAAACAGGTAACGTTTTAATTTTATCTAAAACTTTATCAGTATCAATACCGAGTTTTGCATAAATTGCTTTTGCTTCATTGTATCTTGAACTCATACTTTTTATCTCCTTTTCCATACAAGTTATATTTACAAATATTTTATCATAAAAGTTTATGGTAGTCAATGTATAATTAAGCATAAAAAGTTAAAAATTTAAATACTGTTTTATAAGTGAATATTGTTATTGACAAGTTATTAAAATGTATTGTAAAATATGTTTAAGGAGTTTATTATGAAAATTACTGTTTATGGTGCTTCAAGCGAAAGAATTGATAAAAAATTTATAACGGCAGTTGAACGCTTTGGCGAACTTATGGCAAAAAGAAATCACTCTTTGGTTTTTGGCTGTGGTGCAGAAGGGCTTATGGGTGCCGCCGCTCGTGGCGTTAGAAAAGGTGGGGGATATATTCACGGCGTTATTCCGAAGTTCTTTGAAGATAACGGATATAAGGCAATTTATTATGATGCCGATAAAATTACGTGGACGGAAACCATGGCGGAGAGAAAGGCTACAATGGAAGCCGATTGTGATGCCTTTGTAGTTGTTCCGGGTGGCGTTGGCACTTTTGAAGAATTTTTTCAAATCCTATCACTTAAACAACTTTGCCAGTTGGATAAACCTATAGTTTTATATAATATTGACGGATATTACGATAATCTTTATAAATTTTTAGAAGATACCGTTAAGCACAACTTTATGAAAGAATATTATATGGATTTGTATAAAATGTGTTCTAGCGAAGATGAGATTTTTGATTATATAGAAAACTATTATACGGATAAAGACAGAAAGAAATTTGAATTTAAGAAAACAAATTAAAGAGTAAAAAGATAAACAAAAAAGAAGGCAAAAGCCTTCTTTTATTTTTTCTTTAAATATTGATATAAAATGAACGTTTTAACAATTAAGAACAGGAAAGATAGCGAAACGGCGTAAGGCTCTCTTGAAAAAGCCAAAAACAAAATAGTGATTATATTTACTGTAAAAGAAATAATTGTTATAACGTTTTGTGCTTGTTCTTTTTTTAACTTTATAAAAATAAGTTTTATTATTCCGAGTATTGTTTGGCTTGTGAATAATATCCAGTAGACAGTTAGTATAAAAGTTTTACCTATATAGTTGAATAACGTTACAGAATAAACATAACCGTCTATTTTTTTTGCGTAAAGCGGAAGTATAATTAATAAAAAACAAAATATATCAACAACGCCTAAAAACAAACCGCAAAGGCGTTTTATGTCTTGTTTGTTTTCTAATTTTGCGAGCGTTATTATTTTATCACTTGATAATAAATCGTCAATACTAACAGAAAAAAACGACGCAATTTCCCTTAATATATCTATGCTTGGTAAACCTCTTCCGGATTCCCATTTTGAAACTGCTGTTCTTGAAACGAACAGTTTTTCCGCAAGTTCTTCTTGCGTTAAGTTCTTGTTTTTTCTTAAATTTTGTAATTTTTCGTTAAATTCCATAAATTCTCTCTAATCTTTTTCCGTTAATCTCACAACCGTTTTATATATAAAAAATAATCCTAACCCTAAAAATACAGATGCTAAAATATCCGTAAGCCAATGGACACCCGAAACAAGCCTTCCTAAAAGCATAAACACACTAAATAAAACGTCAAATATTGAAATTATTGTTTTTACGATTTTTCTTTTTAACCGTCTATTTGATTGAAAGATTAAAGTAGGCATAACGCTTAAAACCAAAAGCACTGTAGATGATGGGAAAGACGCTTCTAAAACGCCTTCAATTAAAATAGGCCTATAGTTTATTATAACAAATTGAAAGATAAAATATAAAGCAATTATAATTATATAATATATTCCAAGTGAAATTATATCAGTATCTACCTTTAATAAACTTTTTCGTTTGATAAGTTGCAAAAGCCCAACCACCCCAAAAAAAGCACATACAAGGAAAGGTAATATTCCAAGCCAATCTGTTATTGTATATAAAAGTTTATTAAATACAAACAAATTGTTAAACCAAACGTTTATCGTTGATAATCCGATATTCGTTTCTCGTGCGCCTAATTGTTTAATATCTACGTTTAATAATAAAACAAGTAAGACTATGAAAACAAAAAGTAGCGATAATCCCAAAATTAAATCTTTCTTATAAAATTTTTTCATAATATTTTTCCTTTTATTTTTTATAAGGAAAATATATCATGAATTTTGTTATAAATAAAGAAACAAGATAGCAAAATAGTGACACTTTTAGTGTCGTTTGTAAATTATAAAAAAACGGCTTGGTTTTTGCCAAGCCGTTTGGTCTACCCGGCAGGAGTCAAACCTGCAACCTTCAGAATCGGAATCTGATGCGTTATTCAGTTGCGCCACGGGTAGTTTTATCGCCGTTAAAATAATAACGGCGTGTTTTTATTTTTCTTCCGTTTTAAGTATCGTTAATTTTACTTGATGAACTTTTTTTACGGTTGCCTTTAATACTTCAAACTCAAGGTTTTTATAAGTAAATTTTCTTTGCGTTTTTGGTATTTCGCCAAGATATTCTATTATGAAACCACTCACGGTCGTTGCATCGAATTTTTCTATGTCGGTTGATAAATTGAATTGTTCAAATAACTCGCTTAACGGAGCGTTACAGTCAATTAAATATGTGTTATCACTAATTTGTTTAATGTAATTTATAACTTCGTCAAACTCATCGTATATTTCACCAACAAGTTCTTCTAAGATATCTTCTAACGTTACGATTCCAAGAGTTCCGCCGTATTCATCTAAAACGACTGCGAGATGTGTGCTTTTCTTTTGTAGTTGTTTGAGTAGGTTGGAGATTTTTACGTGTTCTGTTGTATAATAAACGTCTTGCAAAATATCGTTTATATTTGTCCCGTTATTTAAGTATGTATTAAAAAAGTCTTTACTATGGATTATGCCGACAATTTGGTCTATGTTTTCTTTGTAAACAGGGAGCCTTGAATATCCTTCGTTTCTAAAAATATTCAGAATTTCATTTAAAGGTGTATCTATGTCGATAGCAACGACGTTTACTCTCGGCACTAATATATCACCGACTTCTAAATCGTCAAATTCTATGACCGAACGAATAAGATTTGTTTCTTCTTTTTTTATTGTTCCGTCTTCTTCCGCTTCTTCAACTATCGTCATAATTTCTTCTTCGGTTATAACGTCATTATTTTTTAACCTGAATATTTTTGCTATAAGCCATTTCCAACCGCTAAATATAAAGTTAAACGGGTAGAGAAGGTAGAAAAATAAAATGATTATAGGATAAAAGGTTATACTGAATTTTTCGGGATACGTTTTAGCAATAAACTTTGGCGTGATTTCTCCAAATATTAAAACGGCAAGCGTTATAACAATTGTTGATATTAACGAAGCGCTTACTTCACTATCTGTGATTATTTTTGCAAAGAATATCGTGGATATAGTTGCAGAAGTTAAGTTTACGATGTTGTTCCCAACAAGTATCGTCGTTATCAATTTATCAAACTTGTTTTCTGCTAAATCCAAGGTTTTTTTCGCTTTGTTGTTTCCGCAATTTGCTAATGAACGAAGTTTTATTCTGCTTGCGCATGAATATGCTGTTTCTATCGATGAGAAAAAAGCAGATAAAATTAAAAGTAAAATTAAAACTATAAGTAAGGGCACGGAGCCGTCCGGCATAAAATTCCTCCTAAACATTATTATATATTAAAGTAACATAATTATATATTACACTGAAGAAATAATCAAGTAAATTGTTTATTTTTAACTTTTAATTGATATTTTAACTTGTTTATGTTATTATTATATACGTTTAGGAGATAGGTATGGCGAAAACGGTTGTCGTTGGTATGAGTGGTGGCGTTGATTCTTCGGTTGCCGCACTTTTACTTAAAGAACAAGGTTATAACGTTATAGGGTTATTCATGAATAACTGGGAAGAAACAGACCCTAACGGTTGTTGCACCGCTGAAGACGATTTTACTGACGTTAGGCGTGTTTGTAACCTTATTGATATTCCGTATTATTCTATGAACTTTGCTAAAGAATATATGGATAGAGTTTTTTCATACTTTCTTCGTGAATACAATGCGGGCAGAACTCCTAATCCCGACGTTCTTTGTAACCGTGAAATAAAGTTTAAAGATTTTAAAGACGCTGCGTTTAAGTTGGGTGCCGATTATATTGCAACGGGGCATTATTGTGATATCCTTCACGAAGGGGATAAACACTATCTTCTGAAAGCAAAAGATCAAAACAAAGATCAAACTTATTTTCTAAATCAACTTTCCCAATCTCAATTAGATAAAGTTTTATTTCCGCTTGGCAAAATAGAAAAGCCGGAAGTTAGAAAAATTGCCGAAAAATACGGTTTGGCAACTGCCGAAAAAAAAGATTCCACCGGCATTTGTTTTATTGGGGAGAGAAACTTTAGAAAGTTTTTGCAAAACTATATTCCGAATAAGCCGGGTAAGATTATGACTTATGAAGGAAAAGTTTTGGGCGAACACCTTGGGCTTATGTATTACACGATAGGGCAAAGAAAAGGATTAAACATAGGTGGTATTAAAGGTGATGACGAAGCAGGTCGTTGGTTCGTTATTGAAAAGGATCTAAAGAATAATATTTTATACGTTTCACACGGCTCTGAAGAAAAACTTTATAGTTCTGGGCTTATTATGAAAGAAATGAACTGGATACCAAGTAAGTATGAAGGTAGTAAGTTTAATTTAACAGCAAAGTTTAGATATCGTCAGCCCGAACAAGATTGCACTCTTTATATTCGTGACGGATACTACGAAGTTGAATTCAAAGAAAAACAGCGTGCCATAACAGAAGGGCAATTTGCAGTATTCTATGACGGAGAAAAGTGTATCGGTGGCGGGGTTATTGAAAAGGCTTTGTTCTAATCTATAAACATTATATATATTATATATATAGAAATATGGGAGAAACCGTCTAAAAAAGGCGGTTTTTTGGTTTTTAAAAGTTTTTTAAAGTTTTTATAAAAAACAATAAAAAAA
>JAZLMT010000139.1:0-4525 GCA_045598745.1 Christensenellaceae bacterium | reverse complement strand
ATGGGGGTTAGACCAATGCAATAAACGTCCTGAATAAATTATAATATGGGGGATAAAATCAAAGAAATTTAATTTTTGTGCGGTTACTTTTCAGTAACCGCTTTTTTTGTATTTTAGATGACAAATTTTTATTAAAGTGCTAATATATCTTATTGTTATGACATTAACGATTATTATTGCGGTTTTAACCTGCATAACTTTAATATTATCCGTTTTATTCGTGCCAAAAACAAGCTTTAAGAATTTTTCCTTCCCGGCCTATCCTATTGCACCTATCTTGGGGGCTATTCTGTTGATTGTGTTAGGTAAAATCTCAACAGATAGCGTTTTCAACGGTTTAACAAGCGATAATGCGGTTAATCCGTTAAAGATATTAACGATATTTATTTCTATGACAACGCTTTCCGTCTTTCTTGACGAAGTGGGTTTCTTTTCTTATTTGGCAAACAAGGTCTTAATGAAGGCGAAAACAAGCCAAATAAAACTGTTTTTATATTTCTATATTATAACTTCGGTTTTAACGGTATTTACTTCAAACGATATTATCATTTTAACTTTTACACCTTTTATTTGTTACTTTTCCAAAAACGCAAAAATCAATCCTATTCCGTATCTCGTTTCCGAATTCGTTTCGGCAAACACTTGGAGTATGTTTTTGATAATCGGTAACCCGACAAATATCTATCTTGCGGGAAGTGCAGATCTAAACTTTTTTGAATATCTGAAAATAATGGCACTGCCAACGCTGTTCGGCGGTTTGATTTCTTTGGGCTTGCTCCTTTTATTTTTCAGAAAGTCGTTAAAAACACCGATCTTTCAAACAAATGAGAACGTTAAACTAAAAAACAAACCCTTGACTATAATCGGGCTTATTTTTTTAGGGGCAACTACAATACTTCTTGCAATTTCAAACTATATAGGAATTGAAATGTGGATATTCTCGCTCTCTTCCGCTGTCTTGCTATTTATAACGGTTTTGATTTATAAACTTATAAAAAAAGAAAAAAAGACAGAACTTGTTGAAACCTTAAAAAGAGCACCGTGGATTCTTATTTCCTTCGTGCTTTCAATGTTCATTATCGTTTTAACGCTTGATTATCAAGGCGTAGTTGAAAAAATTGCAAATCTTCTCGGCAACAACAATACTATATTCACTTACGGATATTTATCATTTATTTCTTGCAACGTTATAAACAATATTCCGATGAGTGTTTTGTTCTCGCAAATTATAGGAACGGGTTTAATGAATACGTCCCTTGCGGTATACGCAACGATTGCCGGCTCAAATATAGGTGCTTATTTAACGCCTATCGGCGCACTCGCCGGTATTATGTGGATAAATATTCTGTCTAAAAACGATATTAAGTTTTCCTATTTATCATTTAACAAATACGGCGTTATAATCGGTATTCCGACTATGAGCGCTACTCTTTTAGGGCTAATAATAATTTTATAAAAAAATAAATTCACCATCTTGAAAAAAAATACGGGTAAAAATTTACCCGTATTTTTATTCTTCTTTTCTTCCCACTAAATAATCAATAGAACAATCAAAAAAATCCGCAAGTGCAATTAAACATTGCATTGAAGGTTCCCTTAACCCGTTTTCCCATAAACTAATTATTCCTTTACTTACGTTTATCTTTTTAGATAGTTCCACTTGCCCGATATTTTTATCCGCCCTTAATTCTTTCAACCTATCACTAAACTTATTCATATATATAATATTCTCACTTTTGTAAGAAAAAAACTTGACTTCTTACATTTGTAAGACTACAATAAGAAAAGGAGATACTTTTATGAAAGAAAATTTAGAAAAAATGGGTTTGCAAAGTTTAAGAATTTACGCAAAGCAAAAAGGGGTTAAATCTCCTTCAAGTTTTTCCAAATATAAACTCATTGAAAAAATATTAGATATTGAAAACGGCAAAACAACACCATATTTTACTAAAAGAGGTAGACCGTCTAACAATAATTTAATAACAGAAAAAGACCAAGCAGCATATAAAGAAAAAATAAAATCTCAAGTAAAACTTATTACCGGATTAACTATTGAATATTTGTATAATTTAACAAAGCTTTTAGATTTTTAATCTAAAAACAATAAAAAGCCTATTTTTAAAACACGGGTAAAATTTACCCGTGTTTTTATTTATTCAAAATCTTCTTTAAGAATTGCCCTGTATAACTGTTCTTTATATTCGCTACTTCTTCAGGACTACCTTCTGCAACAATCGTGCCACCGCCCGTGCCACCTTCCGGCCCTAAATCAATGATATAATCGGCAATCTTAATAACGTCTAAATTATGTTCTATAACGACGATAGTGTTGCCTGCGTTTTGAAGCCTTTGCAAAACGGTGCATAATTTTTCAACGTCATAACTGTGTAGCCCGGTAGTAGGCTCGTCTAAAATATACAACGTTCTACCCGTTGCACGCTTTGAAAGTTCTGTTGCAAGTTTAACTCTTTGGGCTTCACCACCCGAAAGAGTTGTTGAACTTTGCCCTAACTTTATATAACCTAACCCCACGTCTTTAAGCGTTTTTATTTTATTATAAATGCTTGGAATACTGCTAAAGAAATCACACGCTTCGTCTACGGTCATATCTAAAACGTCGGCAATATTTTTGCCCTTGTATTTTACGGCAAGCGTTTCTCTGTTATATCTTTGCCCTTTACAAACTTCACAAGGAACGTATATATCCGGAAGGAAGTGCATTTCTATTTTAATTATTCCGTCACCTTCGCAGTGTTCGCATCTTCCACCCGAAACGTTAAACGAAAATCTACCTGCCTTATAGCCCCTTTCCTTTGCGTCAAGAGTGCTTGCAAATAACTCTCTGATTGGTGCGAATACACCCGTATAAGTTGCAGGGTTAGAACGTGGCGACCTACCTATCGGCGACTGATCTATCGCTATAACCTTATCAAAATGTTCTATTCCCTTTATCTCGCTGTATTTGCCTTCAATTTCTTTTGCGCCGTTAAGCCTAGTTGCAAGTGCAGGATATAAAATTTCGTTTATAAGTGAACTCTTTCCGCTTCCCGAAACGCCCGTTACTGCAGTAAACAAACCGACCGGAATTTTAACGTCAATATCTTTTAAGTTGTTTTGTTTTGCCCCTATAATTTCCAGCCACCTTCCGTCAGGCTTATATCTATCGGAAGGAATAGCTATCTTCCTTCTTCCTGCCAAAAAGTCGCCTGTGATTGAACGTGGCTCGTTTTCAATATCTTCTACGCTACCCGTTGCAACGACTTCTCCACCGTGTATTCCCGCTTTAGGGCCTATATCAACGATAAAGTCTGCACTTCTCATAGTATCTTCATCGTGTTCAACGACTATAAGCGTGTTGCCTAAATCTCTAAGTTTCTTTAACGTTGCAATAAGTTTTTCGTTATCTCTTTGGTGAAGCCCTATACTCGGTTCGTCTAAAATATATAAAACGCCCGTAAGCCCACTGCCGATTTGCGTTGCAAGCCTTATTCTTTGTGCTTCTCCGCCGGAAAGAGTGATTGCAGTTCTTGATAGTGTTAAATAGGAAAGACCAACGTCAATCAAAAAGTTCAGCCTTGCCTTAATCTCTTTTATTATAGGCGTTGCTATAAGCGTTTCGGTATCGTTTAACTTTAACGCACTTATAAACTCAAAAAGCGAAGTGATATTCATTTCGGTAAGTTCCGAAATGTTTTTACCGCCTATAGTTACGGCAAGCGCTTCCTTCTTTAACCTTTTACCGTGGCACTCTGCACAAGGGTTAACAGTCATATATCTCTCTATTTCTGCTTTTGCAAAGTCCGAAGTGCTTTCTCTGTATCTTCTCTCTAAATTAGGAATAATACCTTCCCAAGAACCCATATAACTTCCGTTAAACGTTCTCGTGTTATATTCCATTTTGATTTTTTCACCGTGATTACCGTATAAAAGCATATCAATAATTTCTTTCGGTAAATCTTTTATAGGCACGTCCATTGAAAATCCGTAATGTTTGGCAAGAGAACCGAAATACATTTCGCACATTTTTCCGCTTTCTAAATTCCAACCTGAAACTGTCATTGCCCCTTCTCTTAAAGACTTGTTTTCGTCTTTAATAATTTTTTTGGGGTCAACTTCACTCTTATATCCTAAACCGTGGCACTCCGGGCAAGCCCCGAACGGATTGTTAAAAGAAAACAATCTCGGCTCGATTTCTTCTATGCTTATGTTGCAATCGGGACAGGAATATTTGGTAGAATATAACGTGCTTTCGCCGTCTACCACTTCAACCGAAACTAATCCGTCGGAAAGTTTTATGGCTACTTCCAAACTGTCAATAAGTCTTTTTTCAATTTCGGGTTTAACCACTAACCTGTCAATAACTACGCTGATAGTATGTTTAACGTTTTTATCTAAAATTATATCTTCGTTAAGGTCGTAAACAATCCCGTCAACTTCTACTCTTGCATATCCGCTTTTTCTAAACGATTCTAACTCTTTTTTATACTCGCCCTTTTTACCACGAACGACAGGGGCATTGATTAAA
>JAZLMT010000138.1:0-5276 GCA_045598745.1 Christensenellaceae bacterium | reverse complement strand
ATTAAGACATTAGAAGATTATATTTATTACTACAATAATGAGAGAATATCTCTTAAATTGAAAATGAGTCCGGTAAAATACCGAACTCAATCTCAAATAATTTAATTTAATTTTTTGTCTAAACTTTTGGGTTCACATCATTTTCGGTGGGTTTTTTTATTAAAATTTTCTTATTAAACCTTTAACAAGCCCTAAAATTACAACGTTATCTAAAATAATATCTTGTAGTTCTTTATTTTCAGGGTGAAGAATAATTTTTCCGTCTTTTTTATAAAACCTTTTAACCGTTGCCGAATCGTCAATAAGAGCAACGACAATATCGCCGTTATTTGCCGTGTTTTGTTCGCTAACAATTATTATATCGTTTTCTTTAATTCCGGCGTCAATCATACTGTTTCCCTTGATTTTAAGGGCAAATTCGTTTTCGTTTTTGTCAAAATCGGGCGGAAGTGGTAAATATCCTTCTAAATTCTCAACGGCAAAAATAGGAGAGCCTGCCCGAACTGTTCCGATTAAAGGTATGCTTTTATAATTATATTTATTTGGAAGGGTTAGAGAGCGTTTTTTAAGTGGAGATTTGTCAATATAACCTTTTTCTTTAAGTTTTTCTATATATAGATAGGCTGTGGCTGTTGATTTTATTTCACATTTTGAGCAAATATCTCTAATAGATGGCGGAAAACCGTTTTGTTCTGTAAAATCTAAAATAAATTGATAAACTTTATTTATTTTTTCGTCTAAATTTCTCATATTTTGATTTTATCATATAAAAAAAGAAAAGTCAAACAAATGTTTGCTTTTTTCTTTTGATAAATATTTGTATTTTATTCTATAAAGTGATAAAATATATTTGTAGGTGAAATATGTTAGAAGATAAAAATAAACTTGACGAAACAGTTGAAGATGACGATACTTGTGATTTAGATCCGAATAAAATTTGTGATAATTGTGGAAAGTGTATTGAAGAAGACGTCAACTATAAAATAATCAAAATAACAAAAATAATAAAGTAATCAGTCTTTTTTGTTTAGGGTAACGGCTTTAGAAGCTTTTTTTCTAACGTCTTCAGTTATTGCCGCATAGTGTTTTCTTGTGGTGTTAACGTCCTTGTGGCCTAAACAATCTGCGACCATATATATATCTTTTGTTTCTCTGTATAAGTTCGTGCCAAAAGTGCTACGTAATTTATGCGGAGTTATTTTTTTTAGGGGAGAAACTATACTTGCATATTTTTTAACAAGTTCTTGAATTTGCCTTACAGAAATTCTTTTGTTTTGCAAGGAAATAAACAAAGCCTTTTCGTTAAAAGGTAAACTGTTATATGCGTTTCTTAAAAGTATATAATTATCTAATGCTTCTTTAACTTCGTCGTTAAAGTATAAAACGGCTCTATTTCCGCCTTTTCTTGTTACAACGAAAGAATTATTATTTAAATCAATATCGTCCGTATTTAATCCAACTAATTCGCTTATACGTATACCTGTGCCGAGAAATAGGGTAATGATTGCTTCATCACGTATTTTTGTTGCATTATGAAAGGCTTTTTGCCTTTTTGTTAAACCGTTTCCCGATGAAACAGTGTAAATCATATCGGAAATTTCGTCTATATTTTCGTTTCTGTCAAGCCTAACTATTTCTTTTTCGTGAATTTTTGGCATTTGAACTTTTGATGGGGTATTGGCTGGAAGCATATCTTTATTGAAAAAATACTTATAAAAAGCACGTAGTGTAGAAAGTTTTCTTGCTTTTCCGGTTTCAGAGCATTTTTCGTCTTTTCCGTTTATTTGATAATGGCTTAAATAACTTAAAAAATATTCAAAATCCATTGAAGTTAATTTTGATAAGTCATCAAGAGTTATATCTTGTATTTTTTTATTTTTAAAGACTTTTTTTGTTAAAAAATCGTAAAATACACGTAAATCATAACTATAATTTAGGCGTGTTAAAGGTGACGTTCTTAACTCGATTCCAATAAAAAAATCCTGAACGTAGTAGGGAAGCGTGTCTATAATTTGATTCAATCTGTCTACACAACTGATTTCACGTTTTTCAAAATAAGTTCTTTCTTTCATACGAATATATTATATATTTTTTTAGGTAGGTTGTAAAGCGGTATTTTTAAATTATTTATTGTTTTTTTAATATAAAAAAGTAAAACAGTAAAAAAATATTCAATAATAACAAATAGGGCACATATATATAACTATGCGCAAAACACGGCTTTTACGCATAGATAAAGCATAAAAACAATAAATTTTTAAAAAACACAAAATCGCTTGATTTTTTATAATGATTTTTGTAATTATTTTATCATACATAAAAATATTTTTATTGACATTTTGTTAATAATAATATATAATAATAAAAAAATACATTATAAAAAAATGGAGTTTTTATGGAAAATTCAATTAGTAGCGATTTGATACGTGGCCATATTGATACGATAATTTTATATTCGCTTTCTTCCGGTGATAAACACGTTCAGCAAATTATAGATTGTGTTTACGAAAAAAGTGAAAAAAAATATGAATTAAATCAAGCTACTCTGTATAGTTCATTAAAAAGGCTTGAAAAAGAAAATTTATTAAAGGCTTTTTGGAATGATTCTGAAAATGGTCGCCGTAGATTTTTTTCTATTACTGACGAAGGAAAAAAATTTATTGAAGAAAATTTATCAAATTGGTCTTTCTCCCGTTCTATTATTGATAAATTGCTTGATGTTCCAAATAATATAGATTCTAACCCACAAGAAATTATCAAGGAAAAAATTGTATACGTTCCTATTCAAGATGAAAAAAAACAAGAATTTGATGATAAAAAAGCAAAAATCGAACAAATTCTTGATGAGAATTTTGATAAAAAAGTATTTGCTGAAAAATTAGATAAAGAAAATGAAGAAAAAGAAAATTTGAATAAAGAAATTAACTTCAGAAATATTCTTAACGGTTTGATAAAAGCAACGGAAATTGTTGAAAATAACGTTGTAAACAACGAAGTTTCTATTGAAAATTCTGAAATTAAAGCAAAACCACCTATAAAACAAGAAAATCTTCAAGAAGTTATTGAAAAAGGCCAAAAATCACAAAGAATAAGTAAATGTAATATTGATTTTAGCGAACTTGAAATAAAAGCTTCTAAAGAAGGTTATAAAATAAGGTTTTCAAACGTAAATTATAAAACGCCAAAAGGCTCGGTTTTATCAAATAAACTTAATTTTATATCTTCTGTTTTCCTATCATTTTTGATGCTTATTGAAGTTTTGATTATTTCTTTAACTTGCAAATCTTTGTTAAGCCTAAATTCGCTAAAAATAATTTTAAGTTGTATAATTTCTGTTTTACCTATTGTTATTTTCTCAATTATTTATTTTAAATTTCCAAAAACAACAAAAAAAGCGCCCAAAACCAACTCTGTTATAGCTTTTTTAGTCGTAATTTTTGACTTTTTACTGTTATTGTTTGTTGTTGAGTGGTTATTAAATATTGATTTTTCAAGTTCGTTTAATCTTGTTTCTTATTTTTTGATTCCGGCTTTATTTGCGCTTGATATTTTGTTTTTCTTGTTTATAAGGAAAATTTTATCACTAAAAAATTATTTTATATATAAATAAATATTTTTAGAAATAAGGAAAAAGCATCCAAATTGGATGCTTTTTTATATATTCATTAAATATTCAATTTCAAAATCTGTAAGCTTTCTAACGTCACCACGGTTAAGCCCTGATAAAACCAAGTCACCTATTTTAATTCTTTTTAGAAAATCAACGTTATTTCCAACACTTTCAACCATTTTTCTTATTTGTCGATTTCTTCCTTCGGTTATCGTAATATGGAATTTTGTGAAATTTTTATTATTCTCAACGATTTTTATATTGCATTTTTTCGTTTTGACGCCATCAATATAAACACCCGTGCGAAGTTTTACAATATCTTCTTCTTTTAATGGCCTTTCGGTTTTAACCAAATAAGTTTTTGGAACTTCGTTTTTTGGATGCGTTAGTTTATATGTTAATTCGCCGTCATTTGTTAATATCAATAATCCTTCTGAATCATAATCAAGCCTTCCAACCGGAAAAAGCCTTTTTATGTTTGGTGGAAGTAAATCCATAACGGTTTTTCTGCCTTTATCATCTTTAACGGTGCATAAATACCCTTTTGGCTTATTCATTATATAATAATCGTATTTTTTTACAATGCTAACCGTTTTTCCGTCAACAACAATGTTATCGTTGTCAATATCAACTTCATCACCGAGTTTTGCAACTTTTCTGTTTATTTTAACTAAACCTTCTTCAATAAGCTTATCAGCACCACGCCTTGAACAAATTCCGCTTTCCGCTAAATATTTATTAATTCTCATGTAAATACCTAATTTATTTTTATATCTACTATACTATATACATTTTCGCTAAAAATCAAGTTATTTTGAGAATAAACTAATAATTTACCTATATTTTTTTCTTTATCTATATTTGATGTTATTTCGTTCGGAATATCAAGTTTAATTACTAAATTGTCTAATTCGTTATGTTTTAATGGCAAAATTATGTCGTTTTTGCATACCACAGCACATTTTTCCGTTGTGTTTTTTATTGGAATAAATGTTAAAATTTCATCACTTTCTATGATTTTATTATATGAATATTCATTAAAAGCGTTATTAATTAAATCAATACTTCTAGGAAACATTGGCGGACAATTTAACACAACGCAAACGATTTCATGCCCGTTTCTATAACAACTTGAAACTAAACATCTGCCAGCTTTTTTTGTATAACCTGTTTTTATTCCTGTTGCACCTTCAAGATTTGATAACATTTTGTTTTTATTTATTAAAACTCTTTTAGTATTGTGTGTTGTAAAAGGAATTGTTGTCTTTTTAGTTGAGCAAATTTCCTTAAACGTTTCTTTTTTTATAGCATAACAAGAAATTAAAGCTAAATCATAAGCCGTTGTATAATGATTTTCGTCGTGCAATCCGTGTGGATTAACAAAATGGCTGTTTTTTGCACCGATTTTTTCTGCCGTATTGTTCATTAGATTTGCAAAATTTTCTATTGAACCGCTAACATTTACCGCTAAAGTTTCGGCACAATCGTTTCCTGATCTAAGCATTAAACCAAACAATAAGTCTTTTATAGTTAACTTTTCGCCTTCTTCTAAATAAATTGAAGACCCTTCAATCCCTGTGGTTTCTTTTTTTACAATAATTTCTCTATTTATATCAGAATTTTCTATTACGCAAATTGCCGTTAAAATTTTTGTAGTGCTTGCCAT
>JAZLMT010000137.1:0-3017 GCA_045598745.1 Christensenellaceae bacterium | reverse complement strand
ACGATTTTATTATCAATTGTATTAAATTTATTACCGGTTGTTGCTTTGTTCTTATCCGGTTTTTTGTTTGGAAAATTCAGAAATAAGTTTTACAATGAATATGATTATACTTTAGTTTCTGGCTCAATTAGAATTTCTAAAGTAATAATGAATAAAAAACGTAAATTTATTTTTAAATTTGACGGATCGGATATTGAAAGGATAGGTAAAGTAGGTAGCCCGGAATATGAAAGATATTCAAGTTTACCCGGAATAAAAACCAAAATTTTAACGTCAAACGCAACTCCAAACGAAGGAAAAGATTTTTATTTTTTCGTTGCAGTGATTGATGGCGATAAACATCTTTTAATTTTTGAATGCACGGAAAACTTTATTGCTTCCGTTTTACAATTTACAAATATAACTGTTTTAGAAAGAGTAAAAAAATGATTTATTTAGATAATGCAGCAACAACAAAGCCAAGTGAAAATGCTGTAAATTTGGCAAAAAAATATTTAGAAAATTGCTATTTTAATCCTTCGGCATTATATCAATTCGGCATTGATTGTTCAAACGATATAAAAGAAGCAAAAGAATATATTTTAAAAACTTTGGGTGCAACAAATCACAACGTTATATTTAATTCTTGCGGAAGTGAAGGCGATAATCAAGCAATATTTGGGCTTGTTAAGCGTGGAACTTTTGTAACGGATAAAGGTGAGCATTCTGCTGTTTATAAAAGTTTTTTAGAGTTAAAAAACAAAGGTCAAAACATAATTTTTTGCGACTTAAATAAAAACGGCTCTGTTAATACCGATAAGCTTTTTCAAATTATAAAAGAGAATAGAGTTGATTTTCTTTCAATAATGCACGTAAATAACGAAACAGGCGCTATAAACGACGTTGCTTTGATCGGCAAGAAAGTTAAAGAAATAAATCCAAAAATAATTTTTCACGTAGACGGCGTTCAAAGTTATGGTAAAATTCCATTTAGAATAACAAAAGATATTGATCTTTTTTCAATAAGCGCCCATAAAATAAATGCTCTTAAAGGAACGGGTGCTCTTATAATTAAAAAAGGTTTAGTTATTTCGCCGATTATCTTTGGGGGCGGGCAAGAAAACGGGCTTCGTAGCGGAACTGAAAACGTTTTCGGTATAAAAACTTTTCAGTATGCTTCAAAAGAACATTATGATTCTATAAAAGAAAATTACGAAAAAGTTTTATCTTTTTATAATTATTTTAACGAAAATATTGATAAAGAGAACACGATAACAATTTCTAACGGAAACGTTAGCCCGTATATATTTACTTTTTCTGTTAAAGGAATCCGTGGTGAAATAATGATGCACGCCTTGGAAGAAAAAGGCGTTATTGTAGGGAACGGCTCGGCATGTTCGTCAAAGAACAGATTTAGCAGAGTTATTGAAGCGTGTGGCTATTCAGAAGAAGTTTTAGACGGCGTTGTTAGAATTAGTTTTTCGCCTTATATAGATTTTGAAGAAATAAAAGAAGCCGTTTCTATAATAAATTCAACGATATTATTACTTAAAAGGAAAATGAACAAATGAAAAATGCAATCATTATTAGATATTGTGAAATACACCTTAAAGGGAAAAATAGGGGTTTTTTTGAAAAACTGTTAAAAGATAACATAAAAAAATCATTAAAAGACGTTGATTGCACTTTTACCGCAATGCACAGCAGATATTTAATTGAAGATTTTGATGAAATTGATTACGAGTTAATTTGCGAAAAACTTAAAAAAATTGCAGGAATACATAATTTTAGCCCGGCATTAGTGGTTGAAAATGATTTTGAAAATATTTTTGAAGCATGTAAATTTTTATGTAAAGATAAAGAAGGAACTTTTAAGGTTATAACAAACAGAGCGGACAAAACGTTTTCACCTAATTCAATGGAAACGTCAATGCTTTTAGGTGGTAGGCTTTTAGAAATTTACGGCGATAAATTAAAGGTTGACGTTAAAGAGCCGAGTTTTGCAGTAAACGTAGATATAAGGGAAGATAAAAAAACTTTTGTTTATACCGATATGATTCCTTGTATGAGCGGTATGCCGGTTGGATCAGCAGGAAAAGGTCTACTTTTAATTTCCGGTGGAATAGATAGCCCTGTTGCCGGATATATGATTTGCAAAAGAGGTATGAAACTTAATGCGCTTCATTTTCACAGTTTTCCATATACTGGTGAAGCCGCAAAAGAAAAAGTTAAAAAGTTAACTAAAAAAGTCGGGGAATATAATGGTGGAATAAATCTTTTCGTTGTTTCTTTTACGCATATTCAAGAAGAAATTCATAAAAATTGTCCTGAAGAATTTATGATAACGATAATGCGCCGTTTTATGATGAGAATTGCTGAAAAAATTGCTATAATGAACGGTGACCAAACGATTATAACAGGAGAGAGTTTAGGGCAAGTTGCAAGCCAAACGATAGAAAGTATAACATCATCAAATTCTGTCGTTAAAATGCCTGTTTTGCGCCCGTTAATAGCATTTGATAAAATTGATATTATTGATATTTCCAGAAAAATTGATACTTATGAAACATCAATACTTCCATACGAAGATTGTTGCACGGTTTTCTTGCCGAAGTTTCCTGCAATTAAACCAAATCTTGAAAAAGTAATTAAAGCAGAGAGTAAACTTGACATTGACGGTCTTATTGACGAAGCACTTAAAAATATAGAAAAATTTTCATTTTAACTATTCAAACCACCAGTCACCCGATATTATTTCGGGTGATTTTATTTTGCCCAAATATGTTTTATTTCCATCAATGTTTTCAGTATAGGCGATAGCATAATAAGAAGCATTATTAATATAATCAAAATCTATCGTTTCTTTTTTACCGTTTATTTTTGAATCGTAAATACATTTTTCTATCCCGTTGAGTTCTTCAATTATTTTGTATTCATAATATTCTTTCACACATAAAGATACATAAATTCGCTTGTTTTTTACTGATATTTTATAATTTTCAATATCAGGGGATAAAAATCTTGTAGATGTAATTTTC
>JAZLMT010000136.1:0-2414 GCA_045598745.1 Christensenellaceae bacterium | reverse complement strand
ATTATTTTTAAAAAACGCTTGACAATATTTATTTATGCGTTTATCATTGTATATTGAATTATAATGGAATATAATCGTGTCTTATCGTATTTTTTGGGTAAAAATACCTAAAAAAATGATAAAAAAACAGTAAAAATTGTTAAAAAAAACCGATAAAATTCCACTTTCCCATAAAAAGTTAATTATATTAAAATAATTATTTAGCTTTTTTCGGTGTAAAAAAAGAAAAAATTTTTAAGGAGTGTGTTTTAATGGCACGTAATTTACCTGAAATTGAATGTGGCAAGATTAAGAGAAAAACGTTTTCTAAAATCAAAGAAGCAATTGAACTTCCTTATCTTGTTAAAATTCAAAAAGATTCTTACGATACTTTTATTGAAGAAGGTATCAACGAAGTTTTTGAAGACTTCTCACCAATTACGGACTACTCCGATCACTATGAACTCTATTTTTTAGAGCACAACCTAGACAGTGATCCAAAGTATGATGAAAAAGAGTGCAGAGACAGAGATGCTACTTTTGCTCGTCCGCTTCGTGTTAAGGTAAGGCTTGTTAACAAGGTTACAGACGAAGTTATCGATCAAGAAGTATTTATGGGTGATTTCCCACAAATGACAGATAACGGCTCTTTCATCATCAACGGCGCAGAAAGAGTTGTCGTTTCTCAACTCGTTCGTTCACCTGGCGTTTATAACGGGGTTGAAGTTGATAAATCCGGCAAAAAGATTTTTGATACAACCGTTATTCCGTCACGTGGTGCTTGGCTTGAATTTGAACAAGATTCACAAGATGTTTTATGGGTTCACGTTGATAGAACCAGAAAACTTACGGCAACGGTATTATTAAGAGCTTTGGGCTTTGGTACGGATGAAGATCTTGCTAAACTCTTTGACGATAATTACATGATTAGGGCTACTGCCGAAAAGGACGTTGCTAAAACAGAGCAAGAAGGTTTGGTTGAACTTTATCGTCGTCTTCGTCCGGGTGAAATTCCTACTGACGAGGCAGTTAAGCAACACTTAAAAAATATTTTCTTTGATCCACGCCGTTACGACGTTGCAAAGGTAGGTAGATACAAATACAACAAGCGTTTACGTATGGGCGTTCGTATCGTTGGCTTAAAGGCTTATGAAGACGTTATTTCCGAAGACGGTGAAGTTTTGGCTGTTAAAGGTCAAATCATTGACAGAGTAACTGCCGATAAGATTCAAGATGCAGGCATCAACGTTTTCTATGCTGATATTTCGGAAGTTAATCCTGAAAACCCAAAGCACAAGATTATAGCAAACAACGTTGTTGGGTTTAAGGCAGTTACGGGTGTTGAACCAAAGAACGTCGGTTTACTTGACTACGTTTACTACCCGATGCTTTCTTTCTCAAAGACCGTTTGCGATATGGCTCTTAAGGAAGGGGTTGAGGCTACTGCTGAAAACTTAAAGAACGAAATAAACGGTTTCTTCTACATGGAAGAAAAGGTTGTTGATCCACAAGAAGAAAAACCGGAAGATAAAAAGAATAACGAAAAGTCAAAGGAAGTTAGAATTAAATTCATCAATGCCTGCGTTAAATTCTATGAAATTATGGCAACGGGAGTTAAAGAACCGCTTAACTTTGAACAAAAGAAAGAGATTCGTATTCTCCTTGATAAGTTAGACCATAAGCATATTACCGTTGACGATATCGTTGCAACGGTTTCAAATAATTTGGACTTGAACGTCGGTATCGGCTCTGTAGATAACATTGACCACTTGGGTAACCGTCGTGTTCGTTCTGTCGGCGAACTTTTACAAAATCAATTCCGTATCGGTATTGCAAGACTTGAAAGAGTTATCAAAGAAAGGATGCAAACACAAGATCCGAAAGAAATTTCTCCTACAAGCCTTATAAACGTTCGTCCTGTTTCATCTGCTATTAAGGAATTCTTCGGTTCATCACAACTTTCACAATTTATGGACCAAACGAACCCTATTGCAGAATTGACGCATAAGAGAAAGTTATCCGCTTTAGGTCCTGGCGGTTTGAACAGAGACCGTGCTACGTTTGAAGTTCGTGACGTTCACCACTCTCACTATGGTAGAATGTGCCCGATTGAAACACCTGAAGGTCAAAACATCGGGTTAATTACTTCTCTCGCAGCTTACGCACAAGTTAACGAATTCGGATTTATCGAATCTCCATATAGAAAAGTTATTCATACGTTAAAGGAAGACGGAACGCTTGATACTATCGTTACTGAACACGTTGATTATTTGACGGCTGACGAAGAAGATAACTTCATCGTTGCACAAGCAAACGAAGAACTTATTGATAACATGTATTTCAAGAAAGACCGTGTATCCTGCCGTCACAGAGACGACATTATCGTTGAAGATAAAGAAAAAATGGATTATATGGACGTTTCTCCAAAGCAACTT
>JAZLMT010000135.1:0-2125 GCA_045598745.1 Christensenellaceae bacterium | reverse complement strand
TAATAATATTATTTTCTAAAATAAACCGTGTATGGTTTTAATAAATCGTTAGGTGTAAACCCTTCCTTTTTTCCTGTATTTCTTACGTAAAACACGACTTTATCGTTATAAACTTTGAAAACAAGATATTGTGCAAATAACGGATTAGACGTGCCTAGATAATATTGTCTTTCTGCAAGACCACCATAACCTGTAAGTCCGTCGTCTCCAAAATTTTCAATACTAAAAGGACGCAACCCACCCATATGTACAAATGAATACTCGTATTCTTTTTTATTTGAATCTTCTTGACCAAAATTATTATTTAACGGATTATTATTTTTATCAAAATGCAATACTGCACAAGACGAATAATCTTTATGCATAACACTTTCGCCGTGGATATGCCCGTACAAATAAAAAACGTTTTTATGCCCTTTAAATATATCGTAAAATTTATTAACATTTCCGTTTATCATTGTTTCTTTAAGTTCTGTCCCGTAATGATAGCACTTTGCAGACAAATGTCCTATAACGAATATCGGTTTATTCCCTTGCAAATCAATTTCGCACATTTTATTTTTAACCCAATTTAACGTTTCATCCGTGTAATAACCTTCGTGAGTGTTAAACGCAGTATCGGGGTCAATATTTATCCCTATAAAATCTATGCCGTTTACAACGTAGTGAAATGCATTCCAATAGGTTTCATTAGGTTTATATTTAGATTTTGCTAGCAACACTTCGTTATCAGGTAATTTGCCAAAATTTTTCTCCATGCAATCATAGAAATCAGTGGTATTATACGGTTCGTTGTCTTTCGTGCCTATATCACCTAAAATAAAATCGTTATTGCCCGTAACGTAAATAACTTTACCATTTTTAGTCGTGTCTTCCGCAACTGAATTAAGTTTTTGTTTCAAATCAATAAAATTCTTTTTAGGTAATGCACACGACTTATTCCATTCGGGATAGTCAGAAACGTTATCTCCTCCTATAATTGCCAAATCTGCCTTGCCAAATTCTTTAACCGAATTTTCAGCGGCTATTAAATAGGATTTTCTTAAAGTTGTCGGATAATCAAGCATTGCTTGTTGATTATGCATATCTGTAAAACAAAATGTTTTTAAAATTAGTTTTGACATATTAATATCCTTTTATCTACGATACGGTTTTAATTCAGTCCTATATAAATGAGAATCGTTTGAATATACGTCTATTTCAAAACTTTCTTAATTTACACCTATAAAGTATTAAAAATAATCCTTAATTTTTTAAATTAAATTTCTTTTATAATTTTAAGCATTTCATTAAAGTTTTGTTCCATTTGACTTGCCAACTTTATTTGAGTTCTCGCTCTTACTAAATTATGATACGTGTATTTGGTCGCAAAATATGTATCACCTTGTAAATAGTCTGTTAAAAATCTCATTCCGCACTCTATCGTCATTAAGTATGCTACGTACGGTAATAGTTCTATTTCCTTTTCGGTTAGTTTATCTTTTACCGGCGGTAAGAAACCTTCAGCATACGCTTTAAATAGGTCTATATTAAAGTTTACTTTCGTTAAATCTCTCTCGTCTTCGGCACTGTTATTTGCTCCAAATCTTATGGAGTCGCCAAAATCGTAAAGTATAGAACCCGGCATTATCGTATCTAAATCTATTATTGCTCTCGCTGTATCCGTTTTTGCATCCATTAAGATATTATTTAATTTGGTGTCGTTATGCGTTACTCTTAAAGGTATGCTACCGTCTTTTAATCCTTCTACAACTTTTCCGTAAGTATTTTCGTGATTTATTATAAACTCTATTTCTTCTTTGCAAGTTTCCGCTCTATTTAATTTATCTTCTTTAAGTGCAATATTAAAATCGTTAAATCTTTTAGGCGTATCGTGAAATCTTTTTATTGTTTCGGTCAACACGCTTGCATCAAATTTCGCCAAATAGTTTTGAAATTCACCAAACGCTTTTCCTGAATTTTTAAACACTTCGGCATTTTCAACTTTACTATACGATTTAGTTCCTTCTATAAACTTGTATATTCTGTAACAATTCTCGCCTTTATAATAACATTTGTTATTTTTAGTATATATTACGTCTAATGTTTCAACGCCTAATTTATTTAAATAATCGGTTACGTAAAC
>JAZLMT010000134.1:0-8568 GCA_045598745.1 Christensenellaceae bacterium | reverse complement strand
AGTTAGCGTTATTGTTCCTGTATATAAAGCAGAAAAAACTATTTCCAGATGTGTTGAAAGCATACTTAATCAAACGTATAAAGACTTTGAACTTATGCTTATTGATGACGGTTCGCCCGATAATTCCGGGAAAATTTGTGATGAGTATGCTATTAAAGATAGCCGTGTTAAAGTTATACATAAAGAAAACGGCGGTGTTTCTTCTGCAAGAAACTCAGGAATAAAAAATTCAGCTAAAGATTATCTTTGCTTTATAGACAGTGATGATTACGTTGACAGTTGTCTTTTAGAAACGCTTGTTTTTGGATTAGATAACAGTGATTTATCAATGTGCTCTTTTGTTGGCGAAGTTAATGAAAAAAACTATCCTTTTTTATTAAAGCAATATAAAGGGACAATAAAAGATTCTTTTGATAGTATTGATAAACCTACTTTAGACAGTTTATTAACGACATCTGTAACTAAAATATATAATAAAAAAATAATATTAGACAATGAAATTATTTTTAACGAAAAACTTTCTTTTGGTGAAGATGCAACTTTCGTTATGGAATATTTATCAAAAATAAACACAATAAATATTATTCCGAAATGCTTATATCATTATGATCAAACGAGTGATGAGAGTGGCGTTAAAAGGTTACATAAAAACAGTGACGAGTGTATTTTAGCAATGCAAAATGCAATAAATAATTTGTTTGATAGATTTTCACTTAATACAAAAGAACAGCAAGATTACAAAAACAATTTTATTGCCGAACGGTGGAATTATTGCACGAAATCTTGTTTAGATTCAACATTAAATAAAAAAGATAAAATAGATATTCTTAAAAAGTGGCAAGATAAAATAAATAAAAACCTATATAATAATTATTTAATAAAAATGTTTCCTTCGGGGTTAATATATTTAGGAATAAATACAGGGAATTGGAAATCGCTTGTCAAAGGATTAAATAAAATTAAAAGAATTAAATTTAGAAAAAGTTTAATAAAAAAACTTAAAAGGTTAGTAAGGTTATGAAACATAGACTGCTAAATTTTATAAGGCGTGTTGTTAACGGGAAAAAACTATCAGAAAACGAAGTATCTGAAATAATAATAAGAAAAATTCGTGAAGGTGGCGGGAAGGTCGGCGAAAATGTTGATATACTTAATTCCACTATTGATTTAGGTTGGCCATATTTTTTAAATATAGGCAACGACGTTACGATAACGAACGCTCATATTTTAACACATGATGCGAGTTTATATAAAAAAATAGGATATACGAAATGCGGAAAAGTTACAATCGGCAACAACGTATTTATCGGCATGGGAAGCATTGTGCTTCCTTCAGTTACGATAGGGGATAATGTTGTTGTTGGGGCAGGTTGCGTTGTATCAAAAGACGTTCCTTCTAACTCGGTTGTTGTTGGAAATCCTATGAGAATTATTTGTAGTTATGACGAATATTTAAATAAAATTAAAAACAAAATGCAAGATATTCCGGTAATTGATAAACTGCCGTGTGACATTATGAATTCGGTAGAAGACAAAAATAAATTATTGGAAAAAGGGCAAGGGCTTTGTAAATAAAATGAAATTTACTGTTTTAACACCAACGTATAATAGAGCACATACGCTTACAAGACTTTATGAATCCTTAAAAAAACAAACTATTAAAGATTTTGAGTGGCTTGTTATTGATGACGGCTCTCAAGATAATACTGAAAATTTAATAAAAGGGTTTATAGAAGAAAAACCTTTCTTTAATATTGTTTATAAAAAACAAGAAAACGGCGGTAAGCATAGAGCGATAAACTATGGATTACCTTTTGCTAAAGGGGAACTTACGTTCTTTTTAGATTCCGATGATTGGCTCTTAGAAAACGCATTAGAAACTATTGTAGAAGAAGAAAAAAAACTTGATAGAATAAACAATAAAATTTGCGCTATAGAAGGATTAAAACTTTTTCCAAACAATAAAAACATAGGTTCAACTTTTGATGATGAATCTATACTCGCAAGTTATATTGAAAGAAAAAAATATAATATTAGTGGCGATAAGGCAGAAGTCTATTATACCGATATAATTAAAAAATATCCATTCCCAGAAATAGAAGGTGAAAAATTTTTAACGGAAAGATTGGTTTGGCAAAAACCTGCACTTGACGGATATAAAATTTGGTGGTTTAATAAGCCGATTCAATACTGTGAGTATATTGAAGACGGATTAACCGTTCAAGAAAATTTACTATATGCTAAAAACCCGAAACAATGGGGGCTAGCAATAAAGCAAGATTATAATTGTAAAGCGACTAATCTATATAATACAACTATACAAGTTTATATTTATTATATCTATACAAAACAAAACCTAAAAATAAAAGATATGGCAAAGAATTTGGAGTTTAGTAAATTCAAGGTGCGTTTGTTTATAAACTTGCAAAGATTTATGGATTGTTTTAGATTTGTTTTACATAAAAAGCATACTGTTAAAAAAGCATGCTTAAAAGTTATAAATTCAAAAAAATGAAAAAAGTAGCTATTTTATTAAGTTCAATGCAAACGGGTGGAATAGAAAAAGTAAGCATTGAATTTATGAGAAGATTAACTGAATATTTTGACGTTACGCTTTTTTTAAGGACAAACAAAGGTGAACTACTTTCTGATATTCCAAAAGAAGTTCAGGTTAAAGGCTTACCTAAAAAAACTTTTAAGGGCGAATTAAAACGACTACTGAAAAGATTTAGAATTTTTTCTTTTACATATTATTTATTAAAATATATTTGGGCATCAAGAATAAAAAAGAATTTTGTTTTATCTTCTAAAATTTCAGCAAAATTGATTGGCGAGATTTCAAATGATGAGTTTGATTTGGCAATAAATTATCACGGCATGCACATGTCTGATATAAGTGATGTTTTATATAGGATAAAAGCAAAAAAGAAGATAGCGTTTATTCATGGAGATCATGATTTTCATGGGGATAATATTATTTCTTCTATGAATAAAGAATATAACAAGTTTGATAAAATCTTTTGCGTTTCACTCTTTACTAAAAATAGATTTATAAAAGATTTTCCGCTTGTAGAAACTAAAACCGAAGTTTATTATAACCCTATAAATACAAAAGAAATAATAGAAAAATCAAAAGAAGATTGTGAATTTCAATTTGACAAAAACATTATAAATATCGTTACGGTTGGAAGAGTTAGCAAAGAAAAAGGGCAAGATTTAATTCCGCCGTCAGCTAAACTATTAAAAGCAAAAGGATATAATTTTAAGTGGTATATCGTGGGGGACGGCTCCGATAGAGAAAGAATTGAAAATCTTGTTAAAGAAAATAAAGTTAATTTTGAAGTTATATTTTGTGGCAATCAATTAAATCCGTATCCGTTTATTAAAAACTCAGATATCTACGTTCAGCCGTCTTATTCAGAAGGATATTCACTAACGCTTGCCGAAGCAGGCATTTTAGGTAAAGTTATTATTGCCACTAAAGATTGTGGAATAAAAGAAGAGATTGAAGATAAAAAAAGCGGTTTAATAGTAGAGCCGAAAGTTATAACTATTTCTGCGGGAATTGAGAATATTATCGTTGATAAAGCATTAAAAGAAAATTTAGAAAATAAGGTTAAAACAATAGATTTTTCTCATAGAGAAGAAATAAATAAAATATTAGGAATTATGTAATAATGAAGAAAAAAATTTTTTCAATTGTCGTATGCAGTTGTGATAATTATTGCGATACTTGGCTACCGTTCTTTAAGTTATTAAAAGAGAATTGGCAAGGCTGTGATAACGATATTTTTTTCGTTACAGAAACGAGCAAATTTAATTTTGACGGGTTAAATATCAAGAACGTAAATTATAACAGTTCTTTTTGGTCGGATAGGTTAATATATGCTTTTAAAAAAATAAAATCAAAGTATATTTTGTTTATGCTTGACGATTTTTTTATTAGAGATAAAGTTGACGTTAAAATAATAGATTTTCTAATAAATGAAATGAACAAGCATAAAGACATTGCTTCTTTTTGTTTTATGAATAGTTTAATGACCGGAGATATTGCCGACGGGAAATACGATGACTTTGTTTTAAGGCCAAACTATGGAGATTATATATTTAATACTCAACCAACGATTTGGCGGAAAAATTTTTTCAAAAAGTTATTAAGAAAGGGCGAATCTGCATGGGAAGCGGAAAATAAAGGCAGTTTCAGGGCAAACGTTTTATTTAAAAAGAAAAAGTTTTATTCACTAAAGAAAGATGTTAAGCCGGCTATAGATATAGAATTCGGTGGTGCTATACATAGAGGCATGTGGACGGTAGACACCCCAAAACTTTTAGAAAAATACGGAATTACCGATATAGATTTTTCTAAACGTGGATTTGATCCTAAGCCTACGAGTGAGTGGACTAAAACGAGAGAGCAAACGATACCGAAAAAGAAGTCAATTAAAGATGCTATAGTAGACCGCTTAATTGCTAAAAATTGCAAGTTATATTTTTTTATGAAAAAAATAGTTAGAAAGTTGTTAAAGAAAAAAACCGATCCAAAAAAAGTTATTGAAAAAAGATTTCCGAATAGCAACGTGCACTTTAATATAGTTTACGATGTAAAAACAGTTATAGAGGGAAAAAATATTATTAGAGAAAGAGCGAATATAGAAGGTTCACATATCGGTTTTGCAACGTTGATTGGAAACGGGGATGTCGTTTCTAATAGTAAGATAGGGCGTTTTTGTTCGTTTGGTAGCAATGTAAAAATAATTCCTTATAATCATCCTATAGATTTTGTTAGCACGAACGTTAGTTTCTATAACACTGCTTGCAACGATATTCCGTTTGGGAAAGCGTCAAAAAAAGTGGAAGAAATCATAACCACTAAAGAAGGGTATTGGGCAGAAGTAGGTAACGATGTTTGGATAGGAGAAGACGTTATTATAAAGGGTGGTGTCAAGATAGGCGACGGTGCTGTTATCGGAATGGGTGCGGTTGTAACAAAAGACGTTCCACCGTATGCAATAGTTGGTGGTGTCCCCGCAAAAATAATTAAATATAGATTTGATGAAGAAACAATTCAATCTCTTCTTAAAATTAAATGGTGGGAGTGGAAAATTGAAGATATTGATAAAAGGAGAGAAGAGTTTTGTAATATAAAAGAATTTATTAATAAATACGACAAATAATAATTTCCCCCTTAAACGAAAAGGTTTAAGGGGGTTCTTTTTGTCATAAAAATATTGAAAACTTAGCCTTTTGCATTAGAGTTAAAGAACAAATTATTCTATACGCAAAAGGAGATAAAATGATATTTTATTATAATTTAAATGGTGAAGTAGTTGACTTAACCGCTACGGAAATTTATCAAGGTTCTAATAAGGCAAACTCTATTTTCGTTGTTGCACCTTTTCCTGCTTCCAGTGTGGTTACCGTAATGGCAAAACTACCTAACGGTGAAATTTTACAGCCTATTTTGTTGGAGTTAAAAAATCAATTTGTTTCTGAATTTACCGATGATTTAGGTAACGGGCTTTCCGTTTGGGGTTTTGACGTGCCATATTCAATCACAAAAAATTGTGGATACGTTAAACTTCAATTTGCCTTTACTTCTTCAACGGAAACCATAACAACTTCAACGGCTCAAGTTTTAATAAAAAAAGGCGTCAACACGATACCTGTTGAATTAACTGATGAGGACGTGTATGACGAGATACTTTCTCTCGTTTCATCAATGAACGAAAATATTGCCGACTATGTTGCACCGAAACTTGATAAAGTAACTACAAGTTCAACGAATAAAAAGGTATATGCGAAAGCGGAAAACGGAACGCAAGAAATGCTTGACGTTAGTGAAAGCGGTGCAAGTAATATCGTGTTAAGAAAATCTAACGGCAATATAACCACCGTAACACCTTTAACTAACAGCGATGCAACTACCAAACAATACGTTGATGAAAAAGTTTCTTCTTCTCTTTCACCGAAACTTGATAAGGCTACGACAAGGACATATCATAAACAGGTTTATGCAAAAGCAGAAGACGGAACGCAAGAAATGCTTGACGTGAGTGAAAACGGCGCAAGTAGTATTGTTTTTAGAAAAGAGAGCGGTGCCATTACGGCGGGAAATACTTTAGTTAATTCTGATGCAGCGTCAAAGAGATACGTAGACGAAAAAATACTTTTGGATCTTTTAACAAAAATTGATAAAAACAATACGACGACAACAAAAAAACAAGTTTATGCTAAAACAGAAGCCGGATTTCAAACAATGCTTGACGTTAGCGAGAGTGGCCCATATAATATCGTGTTAAGAAAAGTCAACGGCAATATAACTACCGGAACGCCTTTAATCAACAGCGACGCAACTACAAAACAATACGTAGACGAAGAAATTTCTTCTTTATCTTCAACAAAAGTTGATAAGGTTAACGGAAAGGGGCTTTCAACAAACGATTACACGGATAACGATAAACAAAAACTTGGGGGAATAGAAGCCGGTGCCGAAGTCAACGAAATTGACGAGATTATTGCAGGGACAAACGTTTCAGTAACAAAACAAGGGAAACAAGTTACCATTTCGGCAACAAGTAGTAGCAGTGAACAATCTTATGAATTAATAGAAAAAATAATCGTTGGCTATTCGGTATTAGAAAGTGAGCCTGAAGATTGGGAAGAAAACTTTTCAAGTTATTATAAAACGAACGGAAAAGAGGCTAATGATTTAGCTTTTAATTACGTTCAATTAACACAAGCGGAAGAATTTGAAATCGGTAAATATTATAGTTTTGATAATTCAACGTCAATAAAAATAAATATTACAAAAGAGCCAAACGGAAGAACATATTCTTTTGATAAAATGAGATTGTTTATACTTTATAAAAACGGAAGCAGTAATGACGGCTATACTTATTATGCTCCTGGTTTATATGCTAATTATAGTTTTATTACAGCAAATAAAGACGGAACGGCTTTTTTTGAAGTAGAAATAGATAAAAGCAGTAGAACCGTTTTTACAAAGGGTGGGAACGGTCAGTATAATCCTTATTATTTTTGTAGTAGTATGGCAAGTGGTATGTCTAGGTTTAATGATATAAAAGCAAACAACATAAATCGTATAAGTTTAGGAGCTTTGCTTTATCCTTTATCAGAAGTTTACATTTATGCAGTTCGTGCTTAAAAGAGGTGAAATATGAAAATTCAAACGTTAAAAGAAATAAACGGGAAATGGTTACCTATAATTAAAGAAATAACCGATATTGAAAATACAGAACAAATTATTGATAATAGGTCTACTCAAGAAAAAATAGTAGATGCTATACGTGAAAAATATTCTATTGACGACGAAATTGCTTTATTACGACAACGTGATATAAAGAAAGATGAATTTAAAGAATATTTTGATTTTGTAGAGAAATGTAAGCAAAACGTAAAAAGCAACTAAAAGTATTGTAAAATCAAGTAAAATATGATATAATCCTTTTGAATATTTTAGTTATTCAAAAGGATTTTTTTATTATGAAAGTTTTAGTTACGGGCGCAAAAGGATTTGTTGGTAAAAATCTTTGTTTGGCATTAAAGAACGTTAAAAACGGATTTGACAAAACACGTAGTATAGATATTGACGAAGTTTTTGAATATGATATTGATACCGATCCGAAACTTTTAGAAAAGTATTGCGAAGAGGCAGATTTTGTTTTTAATCTTGCAGGGGTAAATCGCCCTAAAGATAATTCTGAATTTATGAAAGGGAATTTCGGCTTTGCCTCCTTACTTTTAGATACGCTAAAGGCAAAAAAGAATAACTGTCCTATAATGATCAGTTCTTCTATTCAAGCCCTTTTAGATAATGATTACGGCAAGAGCAAAAAGGCCGGTGAAGATTTGATATTTGAATACGGTTTAGAAACGGGTGCTAAAGTTTTCGTATACCGTTTCCCAAATCTTTTCGGAAAGTGGTGTAGGCCGAATTATAACAGTGCAGTTGCAACGTTTTGCAACAATATCGCAAACGATTTGCCTATTCAAGTTAACGATAGAAACACTCTTTTAACTTTAGTTTATATTGACGATTTGGTTGACGAAATGTTTAACGCTATTAAGGGCAAGGCAAATAAAACGGAAGACGGGATTTGCCACGTTAAAGTAGAACATAAAGTTACTTTAGGTGAAATAGTTGATTTATTATATAAGTTTAACGAGCAACCTAAAACTTTGATAATGCCGGAAATTCCGGAAGGTAGTTTTGAAACAAAGTTATATTCAACCTTTTTATCGTATTTACCGAAAGAAAAAGTTTGTTTTCCGCTAAAAATGAATATTGACGATAGAGGCAGTTTTACGGAATTATTAAAGACTGAAAAAGTTGGGCAATTTTCTATCAATATAAGTAAGCCCGGCATAACGAAAGGCAATCACTTCCATTTTAGCAAGTGGGAATTCTTTATCGTGGTTTCAGGCCACGGGTTGATAGAAGAAAGAAAAATCGGAACGGATGAAGTGTTAAAATTTGAAGTTAGCGGAGACGATATTAAAGCAATACACATGCTCCCTGGATATACGCATAACATAATAAATTTAAGT
>JAZLMT010000133.1:0-8950 GCA_045598745.1 Christensenellaceae bacterium | reverse complement strand
TAAATAGTATAATTTAATTATAAAAAGATAATAATTCCGTATGTAAAAGTGCGGAATTATTTTTTTAAAAAAATTTTCAAAAAACTTTTAAAAAACTATTGACAATCAAAAAATAACGAATATAATATAATTAGCAGTCAAGAGATAAGAGTGCTAACAATCAAGCAAACAGATTGCTAAAAAATTAAAAAAATAAAAATTCTTTAGGAGGGAATATTATGAAGAATTATTTAAGTAGAAGAGACAATTTTGATTTGGGGTTTAACAGTATTTTTGATGGTATTGACGATTTCTTTTCGCCTATCTTTTTTGAGAGAAAAAACGAAATGAGAACGGACGTTAAAAATACGGAGAACGGTTATGAACTTTCCGTTGACTTGCCGGGGTATGATAAAAACGATATAAATATAAGTTTGGATAACGGCTACGTAACGATTTCTGCAAAAAGGGAAGATAAAGAAGAAAACGATAAATACGTTAGACGTGAAAGGAGTTTTTCTTGCAGTAGAAGTTTTTACGTAGGTGAAGACTTAAGAGAAGAAGATATAAAGGCAAAATACAATAACGGAACGCTTATAGTTGATATCCCGAAGGTAGAAAAAAAGGCACTACCGAAAGGCCATATTGAAATTCAATAAAAATTAAAGAAGGCCACCGATATTTCGGTGGTTTTCTTTTTTAAAACGGGGCATAAACAGTTGACAAATTTTTTTATAATAAATATAATAGTTTTTAGCACTTAATCAAAGAGAGTGCTAAAAATAGAAGGTGGGCAATAATTATGAAACAATTTAAAACAGAATCAAAAAGAATTTTGGATTTAATGATAAATTCAATATATACGAACAAAGAGATATTTCTTCGTGAACTTATTTCAAACGCATCAGACGCAATAGATAAATTAAAGTTTTTATCCTTAACGGATAATAAAGTAAAATCAAATTTTGATATAACGATAACGCTTGATAAAAACAATAGGACTATAACTATTGAAGACGGCGGTATAGGTATGGACAGTGAGGCGCTTGAAAAGAATTTGGGAACGATTGCCGAAAGCGGAACTTTAGCGTTTAAAAAGCAAAACGAAGGAAAGACTGATAGCGAACTTATCGGTCAATTCGGCGTTGGCTTTTATTCTGCATTTATGGTTGCCGATAAGGTAGAAGTTTATTCTAAAGCTTATAATAGTGATAAAGCATATAAGTGGGTTAGCGAAGGTTGTGAAGGTTACGAAATAACGGAGTGTGAAAAAGATAGCGTTGGAACAAAAATCGTTTTATATCTTAAAAAAGATTTAGATGACGTTAAGTATTCCGATTATTTAGAGCAATATACAATTCAAAGGTTAATTAAACAATATTCCGATTATATTCACTATCCTATAAACATGCTTATGGAAAAGAGTAAGGTTAAAGAAGGTTCTCCTAGTGATAAACCGGAATATGAAACCGTTAGCGAAATGGAAACGCTAAACAGCATGATTCCTATTTGGAAGAAACAAAAAAAGGACGTAACAAAAGAAGCCCTAAACGAATTTTATAAGAGTGAATTCCACGATTATGAAGATCCTTTATTTAGTGTTTACGCAAAAATTGAAGGCACAATAAATTACGATACGCTTTTGTATATCCCTAAAAGAGCACCTTTTGACTATTATTCAAAGGACTACAAAAAGGGAGTTAAACTTTTCTCTAACGGCGTTATGATTATGGAAAAGTGCGAAGATTTAATTCCCGATTATTTCGGCTTTATTAAGGGTATAGTTGATTCAAGTGATTTATCACTGAACATTTCCCGTGAAATTTTACAACAAGACAGGCAAGTAAAACAGATTGCGCAAAGTTTAGAAAAGAAGATACTTGCCGAATTAAAAAAGATGCTTGAAAGTGATAGAGAAAATTATGAAAAAATGTTCACTGAATTCGGCTTATCACTTAAATTCGGTGCATACGAAATGTTCGGCATGAACAAAGATAAACTTAAAGATTTACTTATGTTCTATTCTTCAAAGAAAGAAAAACTCGTAACACTTTCGGAATACGTTAAAGAAATGCAAGACGGGCAAACCGATATTTATTATGCAACCGGCGAAAGCTACGAAAAGATCAAGGGTATGCCACAAATAGAAAAGGTTACAGATAAGGGATATGAAGTTTTATTCTTCAAAGACGGGGTTGACGAGTTTGTTGCAAAAGTTTTAAACGACTATGACGGCAAGAAGTTTAAGTCGGTTATGGATGCAGATTTTTCTGCTCTAACAGAAGACGAAAAGAAAGACGTTGAAAATAAGAATACAGAATTTAAGGACGTTTTGGCATTTATTAAAGATACTCTTAAAGATTCTGTTAAAGATGTTAGACTTTCGGGTAACTTAAAAACTTATCCTGTATGTTTGACGAGTGAAGGTGAAATTTCAATTGAAATGGAAAAAGTTTTAAACGCTATGCCAAATACTCAAAATAAGGTTAAAGCGGACAAGATACTTGAGCTTAACAGCGAGCATAAGATAATAGAGAAACTTAAAGTATTATTTGATACCGATAAAGAAAAACTTAAAAAGTATGCTACGGTTTTATACGAAGAAGCAAGGCTTTTAGAAGGGCTTACGATTGATGACGTTAACGGATTCGTTACTGCCGTTTCGGAAATTTTAGAATAAAAGGGAAAAGGAGATTTTATGGAAACTAATGTTAAAGACAACGCTGCATTAAAACTTGAAAATATCGTCAAGTATTACGGAGACGGTGAAACAAAAGTTCAAGCACTAAAAGGTATTAACTTAAATTTTAGAAAGAACGAATTCGTTTCTATTTTAGGGCCAAGTGGCTGTGGTAAAACAACGCTACTTAATATTATAGGCGGGCTTGACAGATATTCTTCAGGTGACCTTATTATTGAAGGAAAGTCTACTAAAAATTATAACGATAAAGATTGGGATGCTTATAGGAACAACTGTATAGGTTTCGTTTTCCAAAGTTATAACTTAATCCCGCACCAAACGGTATTAGGCAACGTTGAACTTGCTTTGGAACTTTCGGGAATTAAAAAATCCGAAAGGAAAGAGCGTGCTCTTAAGATGCTTGAAAAAGTTGGTTTAAAAGATCATATAAACAAAAAGCCTAATCAACTTTCGGGTGGGCAAATGCAGAGAGTTGCTATTGCAAGGGCTTTAATAAACGATCCTGAAATAATTCTTGCAGACGAGCCGACCGGTGCCCTTGATACCGAAACGAGTATTCAAATTATGGAACTTCTTAAAGAAGTTGCTAAAGATAGGCTGGTTATTATGGTAACCCATAACCCGGATCTTGCGAAACAGTATTCTACTAGAATTATCAATCTTTTGGACGGCGAGAAGGTTGGCGACAGCAATCCTTTTAACAAAGATTACGAAGGCGTAATAAAAACCAAAAGAAAGCCTAAAATGGGCAAGAAAACAGCCTTTCAATTATCACTGAAAAATCTTATTTCAAAAAAGGCAAGGACAATACTTACTGCAGTTGCCGGAAGTATCGGTATCATCGGTGTTGCACTCGTTTTGGCACTTTCAAACGGATTTTCCGCATACATAAACAGAATGCAAACCGATACGCTTGCAACATATCCAATATCAATTACGGAAACGCAAATGGATATGTCGGCTTTTGCTCAAATGACTGAAGATACTGAACTTATAAAATATCCAAAATTACAACAAGTTGTCGTTAGAGAGTCTTTTAATAAAGTTGCAAAAATGTTTAGAAGTAATAATATTTCTGAAGACTACGTTAAATATTTAAATGACATAAATAAAAAAGATTGTTATGACGTTCAGTTTGACTATGGCTTCAACATGAATAATTATATGTTTACTGACGTAAAGTTCAACGGTAGCCCTAATTTTTGTTCTATCGGAAGTTTTGTTAGCATTATAGAAGGGATTTATAAACAAAAGCTTGGTGAGATGGAATTCGGCAATTTTATTCCAACCGTTCAAGAGCTTCCGAACAGTGCAGAACTTTTAGACAGTCAATACGATTTGATTTATAAGTTAAACGATAACGTTTCGTTTGAAAGCGTTTTATCTAATTACGACGAAATGATTTTGGTTGTTAAGGAAGGGAACGATATTTCTGATTTTTCTTTGGCATTACTTGGATATTTGGAAACAATAGTTGATGATAAAAGCGCTATGCCTAACGTTACGTTTACTAAAAACGGAGAAACAATAAAAAATATTCCGTTTTCAGAAGCTTTAGGGAAAACCGTTTACTATGCAACGAACGATCAAATTTATTTAGAAGATGGTGAAAATTTCAAAATCAAAGAAGATTTTTCAGAAGATTATAAACACAGCCAAATGAAATTATTAAAAATTGTTGGCGTTGCAAGGGCTAAAGAAGACGTTAACGGAATATTAAACGAAGGATTTGCATATTCACCAAAGCTTACGCAAAAAGCACTTACAGATAATGAAAACAGCAAAATCGTTCAAAAGCTAAATGAAGTTACAGAATTTAATAAAGGTGTTGACAAAACAGAAGATCAAAAGAGTGTGCTTCTTGGCGGAAATAAAATAACAAAAACTGCCCGCTATTTTGCAGGTGATAAAAAATCCCCTTCAGAGATAAGTATTTATGCAAAAGATTTTGAAGCAAAAGAAAGAATAAAAGATTATTTAGATGCTTGGAATGATAGCCAAACTGATGAAAATAACGAAGTAAAGTATACCGATTTAATGAGCATTTTGTTTGAAGTTTTAACAACGATGGTTGATGCTGTAACGATAGTTTTAGTTGCGTTTACTTCCGTTTCACTTGTTGTTTCTTCCGTTATGATAGGAATAATTACCTATATTTCCGTTGTAGAAAGGACGAAAGAAATCGGTGTTCTCCGTTCGCTCGGTGCATCAAAGCGAGAAATTTCAAGCGTGTTTAATGCGGAATCTTTCTTGATAGGTTTATTCTCCGGTATAATAGGTGTTATAGTAACGTATATTTTATGTATCCCGATAAATCTCATTGCGGGTAGTGCGCTTGCAGGGCTTGAAACAATTGCATCACTAAATCCTATAACTGCCGTTCTGTTGGTTTGCGTAAGTTTCTGTTTAACGCTTATTGCAGGGCTTATACCTTCAAGAGTTGCCGCAAAGAAAGATCCGGTTGTTGCCTTAAGAAGCGAATAAACTTTTTAATTAAAAAAGTATATAAAAAATAAAAAACTCTCTAAAACTAGAGAGTTTTTTTATAGAGAAAATTATACCTATCATACCGAGCCACTTTAGTGGCGAGAGCATCTTTACTTTGTCTTTTTGTGGCGGGATTTTGTAACGGGCAAAAAGAATAAAAAAACATTACTATGTTTTAGATATGTTTTTATTTGCATTTAAACCATAGTTAATAATGCTGTATGCTGTTTTAACAACTTCTTCTTCACTCATTTTATCTTTGTTGTTTACCCAAACCCTAAACAGTTTCATAAGACCTGTGGTAGTGTATTCAAAAAACATTTCGTTTTGTAAAGCATTTTCTAATTCTGCATTTTCAAAAAATTGCTTTTTAACTCTGTCTTTAAGATTTCTAAACAAAAACTTATAGTTATCTTCTATTAAAAGTTTTTTATAAAGCGGATAGTTTGTGTTTATAAGTTCTAACAAAGAGTTTAGCAGTATATTTAAATCAAAACCACCCAAAAAGAAGCCGTTTTTTTCAAGAATTTCGGTAAATAACGCTTCCGTAGAATCTTCTAAATCTTTATAAAGGTCTTCTATGCACTCAAAATGAAGATAAAAAGTTTTTCTGTTGATATTCGCCTTTTCGGCAATTTCTTTAATAGGAATATATACTTTATTGTTTTTTATAATCATTTCAATAAAGGCTTCTCTGATTGCTTTAACAGTTTTTACCGTTCTTATATCTGTCATAACACCTCCTAAATTATGGACACAAGTGTATAAACATTATAGCAAACGGTAAGAATTATGTCAAGAAAAGAAAAAATAAAACGAGAGTTTAAAATCAACTCTCGTTTTTAACGTAATTGCAAATTAAATGCTTGTTACTTGCATTCGTCAGCCTTACCAGCGCAACCTAAAACGTCACGAAGTTTATGGCGAACTAATTCCTTAATGTTTGCTCTGGCAGGTTTAAGATATTCTCTTGGGTCAAACTTTGATGGGTTTTCTTCAAAGAATTGTCTAACAGTTCCTGTCATAGCAAGTCTTAAGTCAGAGTCAATATTGATTTTGCAAACAGAAAGTTTTGCAGCTTCTCTCAATTGTTCTTCAGGAACACCGATAGCATCAGGCATCTTTCCGCCGTGATCGTTAACCATCTTAACGTATTCTTGTGGAACGGAAGATGAACCGTGTAAAACGATAGGGAAGCCAGGGAGCTTTTCAGATACAGCCTTTAAGATATCAAATCTTAATGCAGGGGGAACTAAAATACCCTTTTCGTTTCTTGTGCATTGTTCAGGCTTAAACTTATAAGCACCGTGTGAAGTTCCGATAGCGATAGCAAGAGAATCAACACCTGTCTTTTCAACGAATTCAATAACTTCTTCAGGTCTTGTGTAAGAACCAACGGCATGTGAAACTTCGTCTTCAATACCGGAAAGTGTTCCGAGCTCGCCTTCAACTGTTACGTAAGGAACGTGGTTATGTGCATATTCAACAACCTTCTTCGTTACAGCGATGTTTTCTTCAAAAGGAAGAGAAGAACCGTCAATCATAACAGAAGTAAATCCACCGTCAATACAAGCCTTGCAGGTTTCAAAATCAGGGCCGTGGTCAAGGTGTAAAACGATAGGAATATTTGGGCATTCAATAGCTGCGGCTTCAACTAACTTAACTAAATACGTATGGTTAGCATAAGCTCTTGCACCCTTACTTACTTGAAGAATTACAGGTGCATTTTCTTCTTTACAAGCTTCTGTGATACCTTGAACGATTTCCATGTTGTTAACATTGAAAGCGCCGATAGCATATCCGTTTTTATAAGCTTGTTCAAACATTTTCTTTGAGTTTACTAATGGCATAATAAAATCTCCTTAAATTTTTTTCATATCGTGTATTAGTATAAACCTTTTTATAGTATTTAGCAAATATTTTGTCATACTTTTAAACAAAAAAAGGTCTTCTTAAAAAGAAAACCGTTATTTAATATATTTTATAATATCGGAAATATCACAATCCAAAATTTTGCAAAAATCGTTAAGTTTTGTTGTCGTTATTCCTTTTCCCTTTTTTATTCTGTCAATTGTTGCAGAACTTATATTTTTTTTGTTTATTAAGGTATACGTTGTTATTCCTTTTTTCTTTAGCGTTTCCCAAAAGGGTTCAAAACTTATCATACTTTAATTATAAATTATACTCATAATATTGACAATAGTCATAAATATGACTATAATGTAAAAATATAGGGGAAAAGGGAATAAATGGAAGAAAGGATAGTTTTTGAAGGTTTTGATAAAATAGAAAGTTTAAGTATTTGCGATAAAGTTACGGATATACCTTTTTGGGCTTTTGAAGAGTATAAAGAGTTAAAGAGCGTGTATATACCTAAATCCGTAGTATCAATAGGGCTGTTTTTGTTTAAAAATTGTTGTTTGATTGAAAATATTGAAGTTGCGAAAGATAATAAAAAATACACTTCAATTTCGGGAACGCTTTATGATAAAAAAGTTAAGGTTTTAATGCAGTATGCTGTTGGGAAAAAAGATAAAACTTTCGTTGTGCCGGAAGGCGTTGAAAAAATAACAGATTCAGCTTTTGAAAACGCTATAAATTTAAGCAAGGTTGTTTTACCGAAAAAATTGAACCGTATTGGCAGAAATGCTTTTTGTAATTGTAAATCGCTGAATAAAGTAGAGTTTTTAGGTAGTGTTAAAGAGTGGCAAAATATTAAAAAGGGTTACGGATATAAAACGAATATTTTAGCGGGTTTTGTAAAATGCACAGACGGAGAGTGTGAAATTTAAGGGAGTGAAAAAAATCGCTTCCTTTCTTTTTATTTTTTTTGATAAAAAGCCTTTATTAAAAAAAATAAGTGTGGTAAAATATACTTTCGGAGGGCGAATTATGACTGACGAGAGAATTAAAAAGTTAGCTAAAGTTTTGGTCAATTATTCTTGCGACTTAAAGAAGGGCGAAAAAGTATTGATTGAAGCAAAGGGCATTGACTATATGCTCACGAGCGAAATTGTTAAAGAAGTTTATAAAGTAGGCGCATATCCTTTCGTAGAAATTTACGACAATAGAGTTACGAGAGAATTGCTACTCGGCGAAACGGAAGAACTTGCAAAAATGCGTGCAGAGTTTGACGGCGCACGTATGAGCAAAATGGACGCATATATCGGTATCCGTGGCGGTGAAAACGCAAACGAACTTTCTGACGTTCCACCTGAAAAAAATCAGATAGAGAGTGAATATTATTCTCACCCCGTTCACCACGAAATAAGGGTTAAAAAGACGAAGTGGGTTGTTTTAAGATATCCTAATCAAGGTATGGCAGGGCAAGCGGGTATGAGCACCGAAGCCTTTGAAAACTTTTACTTTGACGTTTGCACCTTGGATTATTCTAAAATGGATAAAGCAATGGATAAATTAAAGGCAAGGCTAGATAAGGCGGACAAGGTTAGAATAACCGGTAAAGGCACCGATTTGGAATTTTCCATTAAAGGGATAGGAAGCAAAAAGTGTTCGGGAGAGAGAAATATTCCCGACGGCGAAATTTATTCCGCACCCGTTAAAAACAGCGTAAACGGAACTATTACTTATAACGCACCGAGCATAGAACAGGGCGTTAAATTTGAAAACGTTTCTTTGACGTTTAAGGACGGAAAGATTATAAAGGCAGACGGCAATTATCCTGAAAAGTTAAATGCAATCTTTGATACCGATGATGGCGCAAGATACGTTGGAGAATTTTCGTTCGGTGTAAATCCTTATATCACCAAGCCTATGGGTGAT
>JAZLMT010000132.1:0-13122 GCA_045598745.1 Christensenellaceae bacterium | reverse complement strand
AAGCGACAACTAAATAAATCCGCAAGCGGATTTGTGATATTCGCCTATCGGCGAGTGATATTTCCTATCGGAAGTGATATTTGCCTTCGGCAAGTTGTGGATTTATTTAATATAACTTTGACTGAAAGTCAAAATATCACTTTTAATCTTTGATTAAAAATATCACTGTTTGCACAGCAAACGATATAACTTTACTTTTTTAGGTTCTTATGTTATAATATAATTATGAGTGAAAGCATTTTAAGAGAAAAGTCAAAAGACTTTGCTAAAAAAATTATAACTGTTACAAGGGAAATAAAAGAACGAAATAAAGAAAGTGTGTTAACAAATCAACTTTTGCGTTCGGCACAAGTATCGGTGCAAATATCCACGAAGCACAATATGCACAAGGGACTGCCGATTTTATTTCAAAATTAGAAATAGCGTTAAAAGAGTGCTTTGAAAGTGAATATTGGTTAGATTTACTTTTTGAAACAGGTTATTTAAAAGAAGAGCAACATAGAAAACTTGCTAATGATTGTGGTGCTACTCGTAAAATGTTAATTTCTTCTTGCAAAACATTAAAAGAGAAAAATAATTAAAACTCGACTTTTTAAGTTGAGTTTTTTCAAGCAAAACACCTTGAAATATATTTTTTTTGTTATAATATATACATAGATAAATAAAGAATTTAAGGATTAAAATATAAATGAAAAGAATTTTTATTTTTTCACTTTTATTATTTTTTATGTTTGTAAGTTCGGTGGGATGCGGGAAAATATATGAAATTCCGCACGACCAATTTTGCATATATACTGGAGAAACAGAAGGATTGTCTATGGAAATTTCTCTCAGTTTGTCTGAAAAAAAAGATATTATTCAAATTCTTAACAATGGAAAATGGGCAAACAAGTTAACTAACTGTGCTTGTAACTTTAAATTTTACACTCAAAAGCAAACGGTTGCATATCATACCGAATGCGGAACGTTTAACGATTACACAAATCAAAAATCAATGATAGTTTCAGAAGAACAACGCCAAAAAATCAATGCTATTTTGGAAAAATATGTCTAATAAATTTTAATTTATCAAACTGATTTTAAAAAATTTTTTCAAAAGTATAGTACACTATATTTTGTAAGCAAAGTCGTGTGGAATATAAAGGTAAAATTAAAATGATAGCGAAATTTTCGCTATCATTTTATTGTTTCAAAAAATCTCTATGAGAAGGACGCTAAAGGTGTGCTCTTCAATTTTAATAAAAACTATTTTATTTCGGAATTTCTTAAGAAAGCCGTGTCTAAACAAATAATAATATATGATGCCAGAATAACGATATTAAGCAATGTTTGTTCTTCTTCAATTAAGAATAAAGCGATAAGGAAATAAAAGCCGAACGCAATATTAAACAATATTGAAACGTCGTTTGAGTCATATTCTTTTTTAGTAAAGATTATGATTGATTTTAGAAGGCCAAATGCAAAATATACAAACCCCAAAACGCAAGCAAGATATACTATAGCATAAGGTATAACGCCGAGAATTATAGAAACGGTATCGTCTTTTGTGAAGACCGAAAGAATATCTAAATATCTTTCAATATAAATAAACGTTACAACCAAACCCATCAAACCGAAAGCAAGGAATATGTTTCTAACCGAAAAGAAATTCTTTAAGAAAGATTTGTTATAAAGTTTATAAATGTTTCCACGATAAGTTTTACTTCTGATGATTGCAAAAACGATAACGATTACGGATAAGCCACCGGCGATGATATAATTCATTATATCTTCATTGTCACCAAGGAGATAAACCATAGCAAGAAGAACAGGAATATTGAAAATAAATCCCCAAATAAATAAGTCAAGAGCATTGATATTCTTTTCAGGTAAAGCAGAGATTGCGTAAGTCAACAAGAAAACGACACCGGCAATAACGAAACAAAGTAAAGCCGTATTTGATGTAATATATGACTTTATGCTTTCAAAAAAGAATTCGTCAGCTTGTGCATAACCTTTTGACATTAAAGTATCAATAAAATCGTATTTAATATTGAGCAAAATGAAGAAAAGAAAGTTGATAACTATAGCACAAAGAATAATGCTAATAAATCCGAATTTTTTAGATGTCTTTGCAAAATAGCAATTATCATCAATTTCTTCGTCAGTAACGCCATAATTATAAAAAGCAGAACTCAATAAAGAAATTATCAAACCGAATACGATAAATAAAACACCGATAAGAATATTTTTAGCATCAAAATATTGAAACCCTTCACCGTATATTGCCAAATAGATAAGATAGAAAATACCGGCAAAAAAGTATCCGAAACTTATTGCGTCATTGAAACCGACTTGTGAATATCTGATTTTAGAACATGAATAAACTGATAAAACAACCAAAAAGAAACCAACGAATGCAAAAGTAAATATTTTAGAATTATCATTTGAAAGTTGAGATAATAAATCAAATTGAAATGCAATTGCTAAAATAGTTGAAAAAATTGCTGCTAAAAGTATTGCAGGGAATATATAGCCTTTAACCATAAATTCAGAAAAATATTTTGGTTTAGAAGGCCTTGAAAAATCGGATGATGACATACATTTCTCCTTATTATAACTTTTTAACTATTGTATTATACAACATAATAACTAATAATTCAAGTATTTTTTTTATTTTATATAAAAATAACAATATACTTGATTTTTACGTTGGATTATAATAAAATATAATAGCAAGTTTTAAGACGGGGTTGAAAATGGATATTTTACTTACTACCGCATCCGGCGTAGAAAAAGTATTAAAAAGTGAATTATCAAGAATGGGATACGGTGATGTTCCCGCCGTTAACGGCGAACTTGAACTCTCGGGCGAATTATACGATATTGCACGCCTTAACGTTAATTTGAGAACTTGCGATAGAGTTTATATAAAACTTGCCGAGTTTAACGCTACTACTTTTGATGAGATTTTTGAAAACGTTTCCAAAATAAAATGGAGTGATTTTTTTCCAAAAAACGCAAAGATTTTGGTGAACGGTAATGCTGTAAAAAGCCAAATTTTTGCCGTTTCCGCCTGTCAAAAGATAATAAAAAAAGCAATAATAGTATCTTTACAAAAAAGTTATCATATAGACTATTTTGCCGAAAGCGGTGCCGAGTATCAAGTTGAATTTAAGTTGTTTAAAGATATGATGAAGATTTTGCTTAATACCAGTGGTGAAGGTTTACATAAACGTGGGTATAGAGATTTAGTAGGTATAGCACCTATAAAAGAGACGCTTGCTTCTTCGCTATTGTTATTAAGCGACTACTATTACGAAAGGCCTCTTGCCGATCCTTTTTGCGGTTCGGGAACAATTTTAATAGAAGGGGCAATGATAGGTTTAAATATTGCGCCGAATAAAAACAGGCAATTTGCTTTTGACAGATGGGATTTTTTTGATAAAAGCATAAAGAAACGTGTTATTGAAGAAGCAATAGATAAAGAAGAAAGAAACAGAAAGGTAGAGATTTTCGGTTCTGATATTGATAATAAAGCGATTAAACTTGCAAATCACCATATAGAAAGAATGGGGTTTAAAGATATTATAAAGGTTAAAACTTCGCCCGTTAGAAATTTTGAAACGGACTTGAAAAACGGAACGATCGTAACAAATCCACCATACGGAGAAAGGGTTTACGATAGGCAGGAAGCAGAAAACTGTTATAAAGATTTAAGGTTCGCTTTTGATAAACTTTCTAATTGGTCACTGTTTTTGATAACAAGCGCAAATAATTTTGAAAAGTGCTTTGGTAAGAAAGCAGACAGGGATAGAAAGTTGTATAATTCAAATAAAGAATGTAGGTATTACTACTATTATAAAGATAGAGAAAAATTAAAAGGATAGGATAAAAATGAACGTTTTAGTTACAGGTGGTTCAGGTTATATTGCTACGCACACGGAAGTTGAATTGTTAAATTCAGGGCATACTGTCGTTGCAATAGATAACTTTATGAACAGTAAAATCGAAGCAGTAAAAAGAGTAGAAAAAATAACAGGCAAAAGCGTAAAGTTTTATGAAGGGGATATTAGAGATAAAAAGATTTTATCAAAGATATTTACCGAGAATAAAATTGATGCGGTAATAAATTTTGCAGGGCTTAAAGCCGTTGGCGAATCTTGTGCAAAACCGCTTGAATATTATGAGAATAATATTGAAGGGCTTTTGGTTTTGGTTATGACGATGAGAGAATTCGGCGTTAAAAACTTGGTATTCTCTTCTTCTGCGACTGTTTACGGAAAACCAAAGAGTGTTCCTATTAAAGAAGATTTTCCGCTTTCAACATCAAACCCATACGGAAGCACAAAACTGTTTATAGAATATATATTGAAAGATTTATATAAGGCTGATCCGACGTTTAATATTTGTATTTTGCGTTATTTCAATCCTGTCGGCGCACATGAATCGGGCTTGATAGGTGAAGATCCAAACGGAATTCCAAACAATCTTTGCCCTTATATTACGCAGGTTGCCGTTGGTAAAAGAGAATATTTGGGTGTATTCGGAAACGATTATAATACTCATGACGGAACAGGTGTTAGAGATTATATTCACGTTGTAGATTTAGCAAAAGGCCACGTTCTTGCCGTAAATAAATTAGCATCTAAACCGGGGCTATTGATAGTAAACTTGGGAACGGGTGTCGGATATAGCGTTTTAGATATGGTTCACGCCTTTGAAAAAGTTACGGGTAAACCGTTACCGTATAAAATTATGCCACGCCGTCCCGGTGATATTGACGAGTGCTATGCCGATCCAAGCTATGCAAAAGAAGTTTTAGGGTTTAAGGCAGAAAAAACCCTTGAAGATATGTGTAGAGACGCTATGAATTGGCAAACAAAAAATCCAAACGGATATAATAACTAATTCATTAAAATAAATAAAAATTATTAAAATTAGAAAAAGGGTTGACAAAACCCTTTTTTCTTTTTATAATAATAGTAATCATTACTATTTAGGGGAAATAATGAGATATTCACGTCAAAGGGAACTTATATTAAATATTGTTAAGGGTAGGTGTGATCATCCTACGGCAGACGATATATATAACGAAGCCAAATTAAAAGAACCGTCTATAAGTTTGGGAACGGTTTATAGAGATTTGAAAAATCTTACCGATTCGGGTGAAATAATAACGCTTGAAACGACTGATAAAAAAATTCATTATGACGGAAACACGGTAAATCACGCTCACTTTATATGTGTTAAGTGCGGAAAGATTATTGATTTAGGCGTGTATAACTATGATAAAACACAAATTGAAGGTAAGGGTTTAAAACTTCTAAAAGAAAAGTGCGTTTATTACGGTTATTGTGAAAAATGTAAATAAATTATAAGGAGAAATATATTATGAAAAAATTTGTATGTTCTATTTGCGGATACGTTCATGAAGGGGACAGTGCTCCGGAAGCATGCCCACAATGTAAGGCACCTGCATCAAAGTTTGTTGAACAAAAGGCTGAAATGACTTGGGCTGCCGAACACGTTGTAGGTATTGCTAAGGGTGTTGATCCCGAAATTCTTGAAGGCCTTCGTGCTAACTTTAACGGCGAATGCTGTGAAGTAGGTATGTATCTTGCTATGGGTAGAGTTGCCGCAAGAGAAGGTTATCCTGAAATTGCTATGTATTGGGAAAAGGCTGCTTTTGAAGAAGCAGAACACGCTGCTAAATTTGCTGAACTTTTAGGCGAAGTAGTTACTGATTCTACAAAAAAGAATCTTGAATTGAGAGTTGAAGCCGAAAACGGTGCAACGGCAGGAAAATTTGCTTTAGCAAAAATGGCTAAAGAACAAAATCTTGATGCTATTCACGATACCGTTCACGAAATGGCAAAAGACGAAGCAAGACACGGCAAGGCTTTCCAAGGCTTACTTAAAAGATATTTTAATAAGTAATCGGGGAGTATAAAAATGAAATACGTTTGTTCTATTTGCGGTTACGTGTTTGACGAAGATGCTGAAGGCACAAAGTTTTCAGACTTGCCGGAAGAATGGTGTTGCCCACTTTGCGGTGCAACGAAAGGTCAATTTAACGCCGAATAAATAAAATGAAAACGGGAAAGACTTTAGGGGAACTTAAAGTCTTTTTTGTTTTAAATATGTTTTAAAAAATGCCGTTAAAACGAATAAAAATTTAATTAAATTGCAACGATTTTTTTAATATGACAGAATTTGGCACTTTTATGTTTTAAAATGAAGAAAAAAAGGAGATTTTTATGGGTGTATTAAAAAAATTGTTTTCCAAAATTTTTGCTTATAAACCAGAAGACGAGTTTGATGATTTTTTGTTTTATGACGAAATGGACGAAGACGATTAAAGGAGAAAAGAATATGAAACATATATATTTAACTTATCATGGACAAAAAGAACAAAAGGAGTTGATTGAACTCTTAATACGAAAGGGATATAGCAATATTCAAGATATATCGTGGGAAAATTATCAATTTCCGGTTTTAATCGTAAATAAGGGCGAAAAAAACTTTTTTGGTTCTAATGCTACGTGCATGAGTGCATTATCAAGTAGTGGAATAAAAGCTGTTTATTATAAAGAAATTGATTCAAAATTAAACTTATAAAAGTAATAAAGTCATTTGAAATAAAATAATATTAAATTAAGGCGTTTTTTAAGTATAAAAAAGTAACATTTTAATTTGTTTGACTTTTTTATAAAAAAAACTATAATAATATAGGTATGAAAAGTATTGTTGTCGGTGTAGGTAAGGCCGGTTTGACCATTGTAGAAAATTTAATAAAAGAAAAACACGATATTACTGTTATTGACGTTTTAGCGAAAAGAGTAGAAGATTTATTAAATAAATACGACGTTCAAGGTATTGTCGGAACAGGTGCGGAACACGAAATTATGGTATCCGCCGGTGTTCAGGACGCAGATTTTTTTATTGCTTGCACTTCTCGTGACGAATTTAATATTATGGTTTGTATTTTGGCAAAAAAACTCGGGGCAAAAAACACGATTGCAAGAGTTAGAGATCCGAGATATTTCAGAGAAATAGAAAATCTTAAAAAAGATTTGGGGATTGATATGATATTCAATCCGGAATTTAGAACGGCTATTGAAATTGCAAAAATCTTAAAATATCCTTCTGCACTTTCTTTTGAGAGCTTTGCCGGCGGAAATGCCAACATGATAGAGTTTTTAATTGACAGTGACGATATTATTTTGGGTAAAACGGTTGTAGAAATTATAAACGAATTTAATGCAAAAGTAATTTTTGCAATGGTTGTCAGAAATAATGAAGTGTTTATTCCAAGTGGTGATTTCATCATAGAAGAAGGGGATTATATTCACGTTATAGGTGCTGAAAACGAAATTACCGCTTTTTCTAAAAAGTTGCACATTTATAGGCAATCTCCGAAATCGGTAATTTTAATCGGTGGTGGAACTATAAGCTATTATTTGGCTGAAGCGTTAAATTTGAACGGAACGGACGTTAAAATAATTGAAAAAGACGAAACGAAGTGCGAAGCGCTTTCCACGTCTTTACCTAATGCAACGGTTTTATGTGGCGACGGAACGAATACGGAAGTTTTAAATGAAGAAGGAATTAAGGGCGCAGGTGCTTGCGTAGCATTGACGGGAAGCGACGAAAATAACGTTATCGTATCTTTATACGCACTTAATATGGGCGTAAAGAAAGTTATAACAAACGTTGATGAGCCTACTGTTTACGATATGGTAGAAAAGATAGGGCTTGATACAATCGTTTCTCCAAGAAAGATTATAGCAAATCACGTTGTAAGATTCGTTCGTGCACATAGGGAAGAAGAATCTACCGGATTAAAGAAATTATATATGATTGAAGACGGGGCAGACGCAATAGAATTTATTATAAAGGATTCGTTTAAGAAAGTCGGTTGTGCCCTAAAAGAAATGCGTTTAAAAAAGAACGTTATTATCGGTGCCATTATTCGTGACGGCAAATATATTTTGCCTACGGGTAATTCTACACTTGAAATAGGAGATAGAGTTGTTATTGTCACTAAAAAATCTATGGTTAGTGACCTTAACGATATTGTAAGTTAATGAATTATAAAGTAATTATTAAAACTTTAGGGAAGGTTCTTCTCGTTGAAGCGTTTTTGCTTTTATTCCCTATGATAATCGGTTTTATTTACGGAGAGCAAAACGTATATGGTAGTAAATCATATACGTCTTTTTTGTATCCGATTGCAGGGCTGATTATAGTTGGAATTTCTCTTTCGCTTATAAAGACAAAAGATAATTCAATTTATGCTAAAGAAGGGTTCGTTTTGGTCGCTTCTTCTTGGGTTATAATGTCGCTTATCGGGGCTTTGCCTTTTGTTATTTCCGGCTGTATACCTAATTATATTGATGCACTTTTTGAAACCGTTTCCGGATTTACAACGACAGGTGCATCGGTGTTAGAAGAAGTTGAAAGCCTTCCGAACAGTATGAATTTTTGGAGGTTGTTTACTCATTTTATCGGTGGTATGGGAGTGCTTGTCTTTGTGCTTGCAATTCTTCCGAACACAAGTATAGGTGCAATGCACATTTATAGGGCAGAGTCGCCGGGGCCAACTGCCGGAAAACTTGTAAGTAAAATGAAATTCACTGCAAGAATCCTATATTTAATTTATGTTTGCTTAACGTTAATTGAATTCATTATGTTGGTTTTTGATATGCCTGTTTTTGATGCTTTGGTTCACTCTTTTGCAACCGCCGGAACGGGTGGCTTTTCTATTAAAAACCAAAGTATCGGCTATTACAGTTCGTATTCACAATGGGTTATCGCTAGTTTTATGTTCTTGTTTAGCTTGAACTTTAACGTTTTTTATTTGATATTAATAGGTAGTTTTTCAAAGGCGATAAAAAACGAAGAATTAATCGTTTTCGCTATTATAGTTTTTCTTGCAACGACTTTAATAACCGTTGATTTATTGGTTACCGATGCTATTTCCGTTGGGTTTAGTGAAGCTTTAAGATTATCTTTCTTCCAAGTAACTTCGCTTTCTTCTTCAACCGGTTTTTCCACCACTAACTACGATATGTGGCCAACGCTTGCTAAAAGCATTTTGTTATTCCTTATGCTATTCGGTGCATGTGCCGGAAGCACGGGTGGCGGTATGAAAATTTCAAGGCTTATTATCTTGATTAAGTCATCTTTTGCGGATTTAAGAAAATCATCTCACCCAAGAGAGATTATCTCGGTAAAATTTAATGGTGAACCTGTTGAACAAGATACTATTAAAAACGTTAGAAATTATTTTGTTTTATGGTTTTTGTTGGTCGTTATAACGACGGTTATATTGTCTGTTAGTGCAAACTTTGACGGGGAAAGTAATTTGATAACTTCACTTTCCGCAAGCCTTGCTTGTATCGGAAATATCGGGCCGGGGTTTGGGTTTGTAGGTCCGGCAATGAATTATGCAGGGCTTACGGTGTTTTCTAAAATTTGGCTTTCGTTTATAATGCTTGCCGGAAGGCTTGAAATCCTTCCTATGCTTATTCTATTCGCACCGAACACGTGGTCAAAAAAATAACAAGATAAAAGGTTAAAAATTTGATAAAATAGTTTAAAAATTGACGGCGAAATTTTTCGCCGTTTTTTTATTTTAAAAAAGTAGCAAAAAACAAGCAAAAAACTATTTTTTTTGTATATTTTTGGGGTAATATGTTTTGAAAAAAAATATTTTTGTAGTAAAATATATTATAAATATAATATATCGCAATTTATGCATGATAGGAGAAATGATATGGAGTATCGTATTGAAAAGGATACAATGGGTGAAATGAAGGTTCCCGTTGACAGATATTGGGGAGCTCAAACTCAAAGAAGTTATGAGAACTTTCGTATAAGCACGGAAAAGATTCCGCTTGAAGTTATTAAGGCTTTCGGCGTTTTGAAAAAGGCAGCCGCAATAACCAACTTTGAACTCGGTATAATTTCCGAAGAAAAGAAGAATATTATTTGTCAAGTTTCCGATGAAATATTATGCGGTGAACATCTTGGCCGTCAATTCCCGCTTGCAGTATGGCAAACGGGTAGCGGAACGCAATCTAATATGAACGTTAACGAAGTTATCGCAAACCGTGGTAACGAGATTGCAGGGCAAAAACTTCTTCATCCTAATGATGACGTTAATAAGAGCCAAAGTTCAAACGATACTTTCCCAACGGCAATGCATATTGCTTCAATCGTTACTATTGAAGAAACGTTATTTCCGGCAATGGAAAAATTGATAGCAACGTTTAAGAGATTAGAAAAGGAAAACGAAGGTATTGTAAAGAGTGGTAGAACGCATCTTCAAGACGCAGTTCCTATCGCTTTCTCTCAAGAAATATCAGGTTGGCGTTCAATGGTTGAACACAGTGAAAAACAAATTAAAACCGCTATGAACAGTTTGAGAGAACTTGCTTTGGGTGGAACGGCTGTCGGAACGGGGTTAAACGCTCCAAAAGGCTTTGCCGAAAAAGTTGCAAAACACGTTAGTGAAATCACAGGTAGAGAATTTATTACGGCAGAAAACAAATATCACGCTTTAACTTCTAAAGACGCTTTGGTATTTACTCACGGTGCAATAAAGGCTCTTGCTTGTAACCTTATGAAGATTGCAAACGACGTTAGGTGGTTAGCGTCCGGGCCAAGAGACGGTTTAGGGGAAATCTTTATTCCGGAAAACGAACCCGGTTCTTCAATTATGCCGGGTAAAGTTAATCCAACGCAATGCGAATCAATGACGATGGTTGCCGTTCAAGTTATGGCAAACGACGTTGCAGTATCAATGGGCGCAAGCCAAGGTAACTTTGAACTAAACGTATTTATGCCTGTTATAATTTATAATTTCTTGCAATCGGTTAGAGTTTTGGCAGACGGTATTACTTCTTTTGAAAAGAATTGTGTTTCTGGTATTAAACCGAATAAAGAAAAAATGGCAAGCAACCTTCACAATTCACTTATGCTTGTTACGGCACTCAACCCGTATATCGGTTATGAGAACGCTGCAAAGACTGCTAAAAAAGCACATAAAGAAAATATTTCATTGAAAGAAGCATGCGTTTCTTTAGGGTTCTTGACACCGGAAAAGTTTGATGAAGTTTTCCATCCTGAAGAAATGGCATACCCAGATAAAAAGTAATAAATTCAGCAAAAATAAAAACGGAGTAAATAAATGAAAATTTGTTATTACCCAGGTTGCACCTTAAAGACGAAGGCAAAGGACCTTGACAGATATGCAAGGCTTTCGGCTTTGAAACTCGGTGTAGAAATGGAAGAAATTGAAAATTGGCAATGTTGCGGTGCTGTATATCCAACAAGTAAAGACGAGATTGCTACAAAACTTTCTGCGGTAAGAACTTTGGATTATGCAAAGCATCACGGCGGAAAAGTTTTAACACTTTGTTCTGCTTGCCATAATGTTCTTAAACGTGTTAACGACGATATGAAAAATGATGCGAATATCAATCTGAAGGCAAACAACTATTTGGCTTTAGACGAAAAGTATAACGGAGAAGCAGAAGTCGTTCATTACTTGGAAATGTTAAAGAATATCGTCGGGTTTGACAATATTAAGAAAGCAGTAGTAAACCCTATAGGTAAAAAGATAGGTGCTTATTACGGCTGTTTGCTTTTGCGTCCATCAAAAGTTTTGGCTTTTGATAACCCTGAAAATCCAACTATTTTGGAAGACTTTATTGAAGCAATCGGTGGCACGCCTATAAAGTATCCTATGAGAAACGAATGCTGTGGTGCATACGTTTCACTTAAAGATAAAGATTTACCGATGAGAAGAAGCAAGATGGTTTTAGACAGTGCTAAAGAGAAGGGTGCCGAAATGATTATAACGGCTTGCCCGTTATGTTTGTATAATCTACAAAACAATAACGACGGCAAAATTGAAGTTAAGTATTTTACTGAACTTTTAGCAGAGGCTTTGGGGGTAAAAGAATAATGACGAAAGAACTTCAGTTAGAGCAAATAAGAAACATCAGCGGAACCGATTATAAAAAGTGTATGAAATGCGGTAAGTGCTCGGGCCGTTGCCCGGCATTTAAGGAAATGGATATAAAACCGCATCAATTCGTATCATACTTAATCAGTGGTAAAATTGATAAACTTTTAGATAGCAAAGCAATATGGCATTGTTTATCGTGTATGGCATGCGTAGAACGTTGTCCACGTGGGGTAGCGCCACAGGGCGTTATTGAAGCCGTTAGGACAACCGTTACGAGAATGCAAGGTAATAACGGAATGACTGCAGAAGAAATTCCGCCGATTGTTGACGAGCTTATTCCTCAACAATTATTAGTTAGTGCGTATAGAAAATATAATAAATAAAATACAAAATACGGAAGGATAAAAGTAATGCAAAGAATAGGTGTTTTTATCTGCCACTGCGGAACGAATATTGCCGCAACGGTAGACGTAAAAAAGTTAGCTGAACTTATTAAACTTGAACCTAATGTTGTATTCTCGGCAGAATATCAATATATGTGTTCGGAAAACGGCCAGCAACTTATCAAAAAGGCAATAGTGGACAACAAGTTAACCAGTATCGTTATCGGTTCGTGTTCACCGAGAATGCACGAAGCAACGTTTAGAAAAGCGGCTTCTTCTGTTGGGCTCAACCCGTATATGGTTGAAGTTGCCAACATTAGAGAACAATGTTCTTGGATTCACAAGGATATGGAAGAAGCAACAGAAAAGGCTTTAACGTTACTTAGAACGGCAATTGCAAAGGTTATGCTTAACACTCCGCTTACGGAAGGAGAAAGCCCTGTAACAAAGAGAGCACTCGTTATCGGTGGCGGTATTGCAGGTATTCAAGCAGCATTGGATATAGCAGAAGCAGGCTATCCTGTTGATATCGTTGAAAAGAACGCAACGATCGGCGGTAGAATGAGCCAACTTGATAAAACGTTTCCAACGCTTGACTGTTCGGCTTGTATCTTAACGCCGAAAATGGTTGATTGTGCACAAAACGAAAAGATTGATATTTTATCTTATTCTGAAGTTGAAGAAGTTAAAGGCTTTGTCGGAAACTTCAAAGTTAAGATTAAGAGAAAAGCAAGATACGTTGACGAAACGAAGTGCACGGGTTGTAAAGTTTGTATGGAA
>JAZLMT010000131.1:0-4638 GCA_045598745.1 Christensenellaceae bacterium | reverse complement strand
GCTTTTGCATCGGTAGAAGATTTTCTAAAAGGGATAGGCGTAATTAAAAAATTAAGCAAAGAAGAAATCATACCGTTTCGCATAACGTCTTCTGTAACAACAAGGTATTTTTTTCCATAAAACATTAAAGAAAAGAAAAATTGGTCCATAGGCGTTTGATGATTTATTAAGACCAGATATTGCCTTTTTTTGCTGTCCTTGAATTTTTCATATTTAAGGTGATACTTATGTTTAATATACGGCCTAACTAAAGAGTTTATTAACCACCAGCCGATATGATTGCGAAATTTCAGTTTCTTGTCTTTTTTTGTTTTTTCCATATAATATATTCTAATATATTATAAATAATATGTCAACACGACAAAAAAAGAAAAATGTCTAAAAATGCGTTAAAGAATAAAGAGTTTATTATAGGTGAAGAAAGGCCGACTTCGTTTTGTGCGGATAACGACATATATCAAGACGGAACAACACCTATATTTAGAGACGTTGACGGTAAACTTTGGGCAATAAGCGGGCATTCACACATGGGGCATATTTCAATGTTTTTGGGAACGAGTATGAAAGACTTAAAAAAATTATACACTATAAAAACGAATTTTAGCGTCGGCAAAGCAGGTGAAGCTTTTAACGGAATTCCTTATCCGGAAGGAGTACAGTCACGTGGGAGCATGTGGCCTTTCGGCTTATACATTTGCCCAAAGACGCACAGGTTTTTTGCCTTCTTTCATAACGAAACGGGTTGGGCAGGGCAAGGCACGGCTTATGATGCTTTAGGGCTTTGCGAAATGCCATATTTAGATTCCGATTTCCGTCACATAGGGCTTATGCACTCTGACGACGAAGGAAAAAACTTGGAATTTTGACAGGTGGGTTTTAACGGCAGAACAAGTTTGTTTTAGCGAAAAATATAATCCGAATAACGATATAGCAATAGGGCAAAAAAATAACGATTTAATTTTGGGGTGCGGTGATTTTTCTTGCTACGTAGAAGAAGACGGCGATTATATATATTTATTCTATAATATGCTTAAAGAAAATCTTGAAAAAGATAAAATTGAAGATATAGACGTTTACGTTGCAAGAAGCAGGAAGCGTTTTGACGGAATGATGGGTGACTTTGTAAATATTATAACGGAAGTTTTTGCGAAGCCGGAAATTTCGGCAAAGAAACGCCTATCGTTAAAAGTGCGTGGCACGCAAGAGTTATGAAACTTAAAGATTTGGGCGTGTATATGATGACGAGTTCACATTTTAATAAAAGTGCAGATTATAATTCTAACCAAAGCGCTAACGTTATAGAAAGAGTTATAGAAATAAGGACTTCTAAAGATTTGAAAAGCTGGAGCGAACCTGTTGAAGTTTATAAGGACGGGGAAAAATTCGGTAATCATTATTGTTCTATTTATAGTGCGTCGGATAAGGATTGTTTTTGTGCAACCGGTAACGATTTCGTTATACAGTTGAACGGAAACGGAACGGACGTTATGCAATACGATGCAAAATTAGTAGATAAAAAATAGATAGGTGAAATATGGATATTATAATTTTCAGTGGTCAATCAAATATGCAAGGTTCAACGAGTGAAAAAGATAATTCTCCCGCTGTATCAAATTGCTATGAATATTTATTTTTGACGAACGAACTCGTTCCGTTAAAAAATCCTGTAGGTGAAGATATAGGTGATAAGATTTTATGGCGTTCGGGGCTTGGTAACGGTTCGTTAGTTCCGTATTTTTGCAAAGAATATTTTAGAAAAACGAATAAAGAAGTAGTTGCTATTCACGTTGCAAAGGGCGATTCTTCTATGAGAGAATGGCAAAATGATACCGAACGTTTTAGTGTTGCAATAGAAAAAATCAAAGCGGGAATAAGCAAGGTAAAAGAAAAAGCAAAAGTAGATAAAATTTATTTCGTTTGGCTACAAGGTGAATCTGATGCTTTAAACAAGACAGGCACGGAAAATTATTTGCAAATGCTTATTGCGCTAAAAAACGATATAAAAAAGCAAATACCTATTGAAAAGTTTTGTATAATAAAAGTAGGGCATTTTGCCGAATTTGCAAACTGGGTAGATTTACCTAAAGAAGAAAAGCGCAAAGAAGATTATAAGATTATGAAGGCTCAAGAACTTGCCCCGAAGGTAGATAAAGATTTTGTTTTACTTACAAGGGTTTGCACGAAATTATCGCTTAAAAAGAAGTATTTAAACGAAAAGGAATGTGGCCCGCATTATAACAATTCGGCCATGGCTATTATAGGGAAAAAAGCGGGCAGTAAACTTTCAAGTTTAGATAAAAAATTATCAAAATAGTATAGATTTTAATTTATAAAAAAGGAAAGAGATGCCGTATTTATATTTAATTGGCGCAGTAATATTTGTTGCTTCGGAAAGTATTACGGGTGGGCTATATAACAGCAGAAATAGCGGAATAAATGGTGCTTCGTCATTATATTCACTGATAAAAATAAGCAGTGTTTTTTTGTTTTGGAGCGTCTTGTTTTTTTTGGATTTTAAAATTGGCGCAGGTGTTATATGGTATGCGGTATTGTTTGCGTTTTGTTTTGCACTATGCAGTAACGTAATAATTCGTGCGCTAAAAACAGGGCCTATATTACTCACTTCTTTATTTTTGCAATTATCGCTTATAGGAACAACAACGTGGGGCTTTTTCTTTTGGGACACGCAGTTTACGGTTTTAGTTGCAGTAGGCTTAATACTCGTAGTAATTGCGATAGTGTTATGTTTATATAGCGGTAAAAACGTAAACGTTAATGAAAAGATATCGCTAAAATGGATAATTTACGTTGTTTTAATGTTTTTAAGCAACGCAGGGTGTTCTATAGTTCAAAAGACGCAACAACTTGATTTTGGCGGTGAGTATGGAAACTTTTTAATGTGGGTTGCAAGCGGTATATCCGTTATTTTTTGTTTGGTCGTATATTTAAAAGACGATCATTCAAGATTTAAAGTAATATTTAAGAGTTCGGGCTATATACCTATAATTTCCGGTGTTTTAAACGGTGGGCTGAATTTATTCGTTATTCTCTTGGCAACGTCTATTCTTTCGCCGAGTTTGATATATCCAGTTATTGGGGTTGGTGGGCTTATAATTATGACTTTGTTTTCAACCATTGTGTTTAAAGAAAAAATGCGTTGGTGGCAGTGGGTAGGAATTGTTTTGGGTATGACTTCGGTCGCAATACTATCAATATAATTTAAGTGAAAAAAACAGGCGAAAAATTCGCCTGTTTTTTATAAATAATTTTTAATTTATTTTTTATAAATAGGTTCAACACTAAAATTGCCGTCGTCTTTTATCGTGATTAAAGTTCCGCCTTGTTGGTCTAAATTATGATAGTCGTATATGCCCGTTTTTGTGCCGAAAGTTAACCTGATGCCTTCATACATAATACTTGAATTATTAACGTGGTCGTGCCCTGCAAAAATGCCTTTTGTGCAATCTAATTCTTTAATTAAATCCCAAAACGTATAACTTGTAATATAACTTACACGTTCGCAGTTTTTTCCGTAATTGCCGTCTTCGTTCGGGTATCCGTCTTCGGTAACAACGCCTATGTCGTCAAAACCGAGCGAGTTCATTGCCAGAGAAAATTGAAACAGCGGAATATGTAGAAATATAAAGTTTGGCACTTTGGTTTTTGCACTTTCGTTTATTTTGGTTATTTCGCTCTTAAACCAATCTGTTTGTGATTCGTATATTCTGGGTATATCGTATCCCAAACAGCCGTGCGTATCAAAAAACGAAAAAGAATAAACCGGCTTTTTATTTTCTGTAAGTAAAACGGTGTAATTGCCGTAACCCATTTCTTCATTGCCGAGCTCGTATAGACAGTATTTTGTGTTTTGCATGGCGTATTCGCCTTGCCATTGCATACCTTTTCCGCAAGTGATAGTGTTGCCTTTGGTATCGGTAATTTCATATTCGCCGTCATGATTGCCGTTTACGAAACTCCACGGAATTTGAAAGCTTTCCATAAGTTTAACTAAAGCCTTAAAATTTGTGCCCCTTCCGTCAAATTGCCCGTATACGTTATCACCGGTAAGGACGATATAGTCAGGCTTTGTTTCGTTAACCAACTCTTTTATCAAATTAAAAGCACATTTATCTTTATCAGCCCATATTCCATTAAAAGAGTCGTTTATTCTTCCGGGATAAGGTTGACTTGACGGGTCTATTATTTGAATATCGGTAAGCTGTAATATTTTGAAGTCTTTGCCGGATTGTTTTTCCAAAGTAAATTTTGTTAGTGGTTCTTCTTGCTTTTCGGTTTTAGTTTTTTTGTTAGAACAAGCCGTAAAAGGTAATATACACACTGCGCATAAAATAAATATCGCTAAAATTCTTTTTAACATTTAATTTTTCCTTATAAAATATTATATTTAAGTATAACGGTTTTTTATAAAAAGTCAAGATAAGTTTTTGATAAGCTAAAACGCAATAAAAAAGCATCAGCAATCAGCTGATGCTTTTATTGTATAACAAAAACCCCGTGATAGTCACGGGGTAAAAAAGAGGCTATTGCCGATGAGACAAAAGGACTCCGTTTGTGTATAATAAAGTTGCGACCTGCCAGTTGCAAAATAAAAACACAAACGGAGGACATTATCATGAA
>JAZLMT010000130.1:0-2900 GCA_045598745.1 Christensenellaceae bacterium | reverse complement strand
CCCCGTATTAAATTAGTTTAACTTCTTTTTTCCCTGTTTTTTACCAGTATTTTTTCTTTTTCTTCTTCTTTTTTATTATATAATCACTAAAAAAGGAGAAATGATGAAAACTAAAAGACTTCGTTTAGATTACTTAACCATTATTAAATACGGAATATTATTTTTTACCTTCTTTGTTTTTTCTTCACTTTCAAAACAGCAGTCTATATTGTCGGTGGCGGTATTTAGTGAAGCTATCTTTTCAAACTATAATTTTCTTGCTACGTTATTACTACATTTTTCTTCTTTACTTATTCTTTCAAATCAAGGCATGCTACTTTCTTCTGCGATTGCCGATATTATTGTTTTAATAGTTTCTTTTTTTTACAAAAAAAATCATATAAGAATAAACGTTGAAATTATTTTATATTCTCTTTTATCGTTAGTGCCGTTTATCTTTATAGGCTCTAGCACATCGTTTATTGATTATAAAGAAAGACTTTTATCTACCGTCTTTACTGCCTTTTTATCTTTTGTTTTATATGAGTTTTCAAGAATCGCTTTAGATAAAGGCTTAAAATTCAAACTTAACTACGAAGAATATGCTATCACCATAATCTTCGTTATCCTTTTTGGCGTGGGTATTTCAAACTTTATTTCTCCGCTTTTATTTAAGGCTATCGCTATATTTATTCTTTTACTTGCTTCGTTTGTTTATAAAATGGGAATCACGTCAATTATTTCTTCAATTTTGGGGCTTACTCTATCAATATATTATACGGATATTTCTTATATGGCTATATTCCTTATTTTGGCTTTGGGAACGGAAACTTTTTCTTCCATTTCCCGCTACCTTTCCGCATGTGCTATCGTTTTAACCGACTATATAGTATTCTTTTTATTTAAGGGCTATTCAAGTTATGCGCTTTTAGATTTCTTTACCGCACTTATCCCATCGCTTCTTTTTTGTTTAATCCCAACAAAACAATTGACAAAACTAAAAGATAAACTTTTTCTTTTCAGAGAAAAACAACTAACAAGATTATCTATCAACAGAAACAGGGCTATGCTTTCAAATAAACTTTACGATATTTCTACCGTATTTACCGAAATAGCATCAACTTTCAGCGATTCAAAAGAAAGCAGTTTAGACGAAAAAAAAGCAAAATCAATGATAAAAAAAGAAGTAGTTTCTTCCGTATGTTTAACATGCCCGTTAAAAAACGATTGCAAAACAAACTTTTCGCAAAAAAATACAATATTTGATAAACTTATTGATATCGGCGTTGCAAAGGGAAAACTAACGCTTATTGATTTTCCTAAAGACCTTTGTGAATACTGCCCGCAAACAAACAATATTTTATTTGCCTTAAATAAACTACTATTTGATTACCGAAAACATATACTTGAAGAAATGAATTTGAATATAAGCAGAGATTTGTTAAAACAAGAAACTTTGGGAATTTCAGACGTTCTAAAGGGTTTGGCAATAGAATCCGGCACCCAGTTAAAATATCAAAGCAAACTTGAAAGGCAAATTGCAAACGAATTATTAAAACAAGGCGTAATCATTTCGGAACTGCTTATTTACGGTGATAATAAAGAAACGGAAGTTTCAATGGTCATCACAATGAAGGAATTTTCTCTAACTCACATAGAAAAAATAATAAGTAAATGCGTTGGGTTTTATATGTCGCTTTCGTCCAGGCACGATATAGACGAAGACAAATGTTATCTTTCTTTTAGAATCGCCTGTGAATACGACGCTGTCTTCGGACTGTCTATCGCAACGAAAAACGGTTCAATAAAAAGCGGTGATACTCACTCTATTATAAGGCTTAAAGAAGATAAGTTTTTGGTTGCTTTATCCGACGGCATGGGCAGTGGCGAACAGGCAGAAAAAATTTCTTCAACTTCCCTATCGCTTATTGAAACGTTTTATCGTGCGGGATTAAACGAAGAACTTATTTTAACCACGATAAATAAACTGTTAAATATATCTTCTGAAGATACCTTTACCGCTTTAGACGTTGCAGTAATAAACTTAAAAGAGTGTTCGGGTAGTTTTATAAAATACGGCTCCCCTTACGGCTTTATTATCAATAGTGACGGAATTAAAATCGTTGAAGGCAATACTTTACCACTCGGAATATTAGAAAACATAAAACCGTCGGTTGCAAAAACCCAGTTAAACGACGGAGATATAATTTTACTTTTAACAGACGGCATTTCCGATTCCTTCGGCTCGTCAAACGAAGTCATTGATTATTTGAGAACTTTACCTTGCTTGAACCCGCAAACTATGAGTGATAGCATTATAAGTAAAGCCATAGAAAAAACAAACGGCAAAGCAATTGACGATATGACCGTTTTAGCCGTTAGAGTATTTAAAAAAGCCGAATAAAAAAGAGCCTATTTAGGCTCATTTTTTATATTATTTAATATTTTATCTTGTATCTCTTTATCTTGCTTGTAACTAAATTTTCTTGCAAATAAATTATTAGAACCTACTATTCTTTCAAAATCATTAATATCAAAAAATTTAGGATTACCGCTTACCGAACTATTTAACCAATCTATATATCGTAAAGAACCATCTATTCCTTCATTACCGTGAAAAAAATTATATCTAAAACAACTATTAAATAAAATTGTATGTTTATAAACCTCGTCAATACAAGAAGTATGTAAAAATTTTCTTTTTATTTGCTTTTGTTTTTTTATTAAAAATTGCACGGCATCATTACTTAAACTACACCAATTACTACCGCCAACAATAGTTAATTGTATCTTTTTTATTCTGTCAATTTTAAATATTTTTTGAATTCTAATACTTAAAGCATTTAAATGTGCAAAAAATTTATTCTTTTTCCTTTTTGATAAATAATAATATCTCATTCTGTTATGAATATTTTCATTCC
>JAZLMT010000129.1:0-4646 GCA_045598745.1 Christensenellaceae bacterium | reverse complement strand
TATTATTTAACGTGGCGTTCAAGTCCCTTTTCTTTATTTTCTATACTAAAAACAACCCTACCTAATGGTAAGGTTGTTTTTTGGTGCGGATAAAGGGTGTTCTGCCCCTTGTTAAGGGGAAAGCAAAGTTTACTTTGCGAGGGGTTTGCCGTCCCCGGCGAGGGATTGACCTAGGTTCAAGTCCCTTTTTATATTTTTACTAACAAAAAGAAGATAGCGCAAATGCACTATCTTCTTTTTGGTGCGGATAAAGGGACTTGCTCCGTCCGTATAGCAAATTCAAGTAGCTTCGCGGACTATCACGCCGGCCACTAAAAATATGCTATTCAAAGCATATTTTCTTAACGTGGCGTTCAAGTCCCTTTTCTTTATTTTCTATACTAAAAACAACCCTACCTAATGGTAAGGTTGTTTTTTGGTGCGGATAAAGGGACTTGAACCCCCACTCTCTCGAAATAGATCCTAAGTCTATCGCGTCTGCCAATTCCGCCATATCCGCTTGTTTTACTATTGGTATTCTATCATAAATTTTTAACAATTACAAACGATTTTATCTATTAACGGAATAATTTTTTCTTTATGTTCGTAAATATCGCCGTTATTCTTTATCACGATATACTTTGAAAAATCTTTTTTATCATAATCAATTTGATTATTTATTCTTTCTTCTATTTCTTCTCTATTAAGTTTTGACCTGTTTACAACGCTTTCAATTCTTTGCTCTTTATCTCTTAAAACAACAATAACTTTATCAAATTGATTTTCTAAACCACCTTCAAAAAGGAGCGGAACTTCTATAAAAGCCACGCCGTTTTTACTTTCGGAATTTGCCCTTTCAAAACATCTTTTAAGCACTATCGGGTGCATATATCCGTTAAGCTTTTTTAATCTTTCTTTTTTTTCAAAGACTATTTTTGAAATTATGGTTTTATTAAGTTCACCGTTCTCTACTGCTTCGGGAAACATGGTTTTAAGATTATCTACAATTTCCTTTTCTTGATACATTTTTTTTATCTCGTCATCACAAGAAATAGTCAAATAACCAAGTTCGGATAATATCTTTATAAGAGTGCTTTTACCACTTCCTATTCCGCCCGTTACGGCAACTTTTAAAATTTTATTTTGCATCAAACCAAGTTTCACCGCATTCAACCTCTACCGTTAAATTAACGGCAAGATTTACTGCGCCCTCCATTTCTTCTTTCAATATCTTTTTTGCTGTTTCTTTTTCTTCGTTAGGAACGTCTAACAATAATTCATCGTGAACTTGAAGTATAAGTTTTGATTTTAATCCTTCCTTTTTAAGCCTATTGTAAACGTTTATCATTGCTAGTTTTATTATGTCGGCGCTACTTCCTTGAAGTGGCATGTTCATTGCAACACGTTCACCAAAACTACGAAGATTAAAGTTTGGATTCTTTAATTCTCTTATATATCTACGTCTACCCATAAGCGTTTTCGCATATCCGTTTTCTTTTGCAAAGTTTACGTTATCTTCCATATACTTTTTTACTTCCGGATAAGTGCTGAAATAATTGTCAATATATGCTTTCGCTTCTTTCGGTGAAATGTGAAGATTCTTTGCAAGCCCGTATTCACTTATACCGTATATAACGCCGAAATTTACGGCTTTGGCACTTCTTCTCATTTCCTTCGTTACTTTATCTATCGGAACGTTAAACACCTTTGATGCAGTTATAGCGTGAACGTCTTCTTCACGCTTAAACGCTTGAATAAGTGCATCGCATTTTGAAAAGTCTGCTAAAAGCCTTAATTCTATTTGAGAATAGTCTGCCCCAACGATAAATCCACCTTGATTTTTTGGGATAAAAAATCTTCTAAGTTCTCTACCTTCTTCTTCCCTTATAGGTATATTTTGAAGGTTAGGTTCTTTACTTGAAAGCCTACCCGTTGCCGTTACCGTTTGATTAAAGCTCGTATGAATCAAACCAGTCTTTTTATTGATTAAATCTTTAAACCCGTCAACGTAAGTAGAATTTAATTTTGCTATTTGCCTATATTTCAAAATAAGTGGTATTACAGGATGTTCGTTCGCTAATTCTTCAAGCACTTCCGCACTCGTTGAAAAACCGCTTTTTGTCTTTTTACCTTTCCCGATTTTCAGTTTTTCAAAAAGAACTTCACCAAGTTGCTTCGGAGACTTAATATTTAGCGTTGGCTCATCAACCATTTCACGAATTTGCGCTTCTAACTCTAAAAGTATATTTTGATATTTTTTACCCGTTTCCGTAAGACTATCAATATTAACCTTAAACCCTTCTTCTTCCATATCGTAAAGCACGTCTGAAAGTGGCAGTTCAATATTATAGTATAGGTCTGCAACGTCTTGCTCTTTTAGCAGTTCATAAAGCCTTGTATATATGCTGTATAAGGCTGTAGCGCTCACTTTATCGCTTCCCGTTTCGCTTAAAATCAAATCATTTATCGTGATTTCACCACCGCCGAAATCAACCAAATATTTTATTAAAGACACGTCTTCAACCTTTGCGTTTAAGTCTACGTTAAAACTATTCTTTAATTGCCTTTTTGTATCTTTTTTTGAAAACATTATAAGAGTATATTCTTTACCGAAAATATACTTTATTGCATCTATAATCTCACCATATAAAAAGCCTTCGTCCAAAAGATTTTCATGAACTTTATATTTGTATTCTACACCGCTTTTTATATCAAATATATATACGCAAGTCTCATCTAAAACAACACATAATTCTTTGCCGAGTTTAATGGTCAAAATGTTATTTTTCGTTACTTCTATATCATTTGACGAAACTGTTATTTGTTCGCTTTTGTCTTCAACTATTTCGTTAAACAATTCACTTCTTGAGATTATTGATTTAAATTCCAGTTTAACAAACTCTTTTTTAATCTCCTGTGAAAAAGGAAAAGCATATTTCATCTTTTCGGTATCGGTATCAATAGGAGCGTTAATATCTATCGTTGCAAGAGTTTTTGATAAATAACAAGATTCTTTTCCGTTGATTATTTTTTCTTTAAGTTTCCCTGTTATCTTATCAATGTTATTATATACGCCATCAATATCGTGAAAGTCTTGAATAAGTGAAATTGCAGTTTTTTCGCCGACGCCCGGAATTCCCGGGATATTATCTGACGCATCACCCATTAAAGCTTTTAGTTCAATAACCTGTTTAGGCGTTATTCCCGTTTTTTCCGTAAAATTATCGTTAGTTAAAAGGTCAATATCGGTTATACCACGTTTTGTAAAGCAAACGGAAGTTTCACTATCTACAAGTTGAAATGAATCTCTATCACCGGTGTAGATATAAGTATCTATATTTGTTGCTTTTGCTATAGTCCCTATAATATCGTCAGCTTCAAAACCTTCTTTTTCAAAGACGGCAATACCCATCTTTTTCAAAAGTTCTTTTAATAACGGAATTTGTGGCCTTAATTCTTCCGGCATTGGCTTTCTTGTCGCCTTATAACCATCATACATTTTATGGCGAAACGTTGGCGCTTTTAAATCAAATGCTACGGCAATATATTTCGGCTTAACGTCGGAAATCATTTTGCAAAACATATTCATAAACCCGTAAACGGCATTTGTAGGAACGCCTTCTCGTGTTACAAGTAGTGGCATTGCGTAAAAAGCACGATTTATTAAGCTGTTTCCGTCAATTAAAACTAATTTTTCCATAAATCCCTTTTAAGTGCTTGCAATAAATAAAAAATTATGTTATTATTCTAAAGCAAGATTTTATTTTACCTTTTTATTATACCACTTCATTGTATCAAAAAAACATAAAGATTGCAACATTTTTTATAAAATGCCGCTGTGGTGAAATTGGCAGACGCGCTGGACTCAAAATCCAGTGGACTAATAATCCGTATCGGTTCGACTCCGATCAGCGGCACCAGCATAAAGCAACCAAGAAAATTGGTTGCTTTTATTTTAATAAAATGAGGAGTCGAATTAGGAGCCAGCAATTTTAATTGCGTGTTTGCTTTAGCAAAAAAATAGTCCTGTGGACTATTTTGCGGGAGGCTCGAGAGAAGCGACTCCGATCAGCGGCACCATAAAAAACGGTCTACTTTTGTAGACCGTTTTTATTATCTTATTAAAAATGCTATAAATGATAAAAAACTTTTTGCTTCTTTTTCGTTTATCTCCCATTTTTTGAAAACCCATTTTTTATCAAGGGATAAATGAAATTCTAAATATTGTTGATAAACCTTTGAAACGTTTTCATAAATAATTCGTATTTTTTCATCTTTTAGCAATTCTTGATGTTCACTCAAATAAAAATACAAATTAAGATATACGTTTAATCTTTTTCTTTTCCACGCCTTTTCAATTTCCAAACTGCTAAAATCAATCATAAAAAAATACCGCCTCTTGCGAGAACGGTATATAGCATATACTTCTCGCATAGTCGCTAAACCAAACTAATATCCGTGTAGAATATAGTGCAAAAAAGCATAATACTATCAATAGTATTTGCTACACGGAATTAAATATTTAGTTTGATTTAGCATAATTATCTTATCAAAAAAAACAGTAAAAGTCAATATTTATGAAAAATAATTTTTCAATCATTTTTTCTGTTTGAGATATTTAAAAAAGTTGTAAACTATCATATTAAATATATACAAATACATTTATA
>JAZLMT010000128.1:0-6019 GCA_045598745.1 Christensenellaceae bacterium | reverse complement strand
TATCTTATCATTTTGTTTGTTTTCCATTTGTTTTTCCTCGCACTAAAAAGTAGGTGGGGATGAAACCCATATAAACTCTGCTTCTTTATCGCCCTTGTTTATAATTTGATGAACTTTATTCGCTACGTAATAAAAACTTTCGCCCTTTTTAACTTTAACCCTACGTTTGCCTAAAATTAAAATTATTTCACCCTTTAATACAAACCCGAACTCCTCACCTTCATGCGGAAAATCTTCATCTGTCGTAGAATTCGGCTTAAGTGAAATATAAATCGGCTCCATCGCATTTTTCTGCGCATTGGGGACTAACCAATTAAGCGTATATTCATCAGTCTTTTTCTCTATAAATTCATTTTTATTAAAGGATATTTTTTCTTCACTTTCACTTTCGGAAAAAAAGTCTTTCAAATCAGTTCCAAGTGCCGATAAAATATCAATTAAGGTTGCTATTGACGGGCTGGTTAAATCATTTTCTAACTGCGAAATATAGCCTTTTGTTAACTCACACCTATCAGCAAGTTCTTCCTGCGTCAATTCACAAGCAAGCCTTAAATCCTTTATTTTTTCCCCTATTACCATTTCTACCCCTTTGGTTTAGGCATTTCTAACAATAAGGTTAATAAATCTAAACTTGTTAACGGAATTTATTATATATTTCGCATATAAACTTGTCAATTATTTTTTACATATTTTTTTCATTTTTTTTCAACTTTTTTCGCGCTAAAAAAACAGCGCAAAAATGCGCCGTTTTTCTATGACCTTTTTTTTATTCGTTTTTACTTTATAAACTCGTCTGTTTTATCTAAAAATCTATTAACGTTATTTTCTGAATATTCTATCTCCGCCGAATATTCTCTTGCGTTGTCTTTTAATTTTTTCAAAAAATCATCCTCGGTTTTCGCTTGGTTTTTACTGATGTTTTCTATTATCAACACGCTAATCAAAGAAAATACGATTCTTGATTTTATATCTAAAAAATCTATTGCGCCGGAAACGTTTCTATGAATAAAATAATATAAAAGATTTTCTAAAGATTTACTGTGGTTATATTCTTCTTTTATATCAATTTTTTCGTCTAAAAACAAAAGTGCATTTTCGTATTCTTTATTCAGAATTTCCATTTGCATTAAAAACTCTTTATAATTAAACAAAAAAATGTTTTCTCTTTTTACCCCGATATAATTTAATATTTCTATCAATTTTTCGTAAAAACGCTCATCTCTTTCTAATATTTCAAATATTTTTTGTTTGTATTTTATTATTTCTTTTTCAAATTTACTTTTCCTTTTAAGTGAAAACCCTTTTTTTATTACTTCTTCTTTTATAACCCCGTCATATTCAATAACTAAATCTCGGGCTACTTCGCAACAAATGCCATACCCCATTTCAATGTGGTCGCTAAAATAATTTCTATATCTTGGATGATCACGGCAAACCTGACAAAGTGAACTTTCGCCTCGTCTTATAATAAGTTCACAAAGATTTTCACTATTTAAAAAGGCGCATCTGTTATCCTTTTTTATAAAACAAGAGTTTTCAAAATCAACACTCTGTTTTACCTTTTCGCCGTCTTCACCTTTTATTTTTTTATATTTTTTTAGGCTTTTTTTATCAATATCAATATCCCAACCGATACAACAATTATGATTGCATTTCCCCACTATACATTTAAAACCGTTAAAACAATTTAAAGAAGTTATTTTCATATTGACAATTTTATACTATATTTACGTTTTTTTCAATGTTTTATTATAAAAAACAACATAAAGTTGTAAAAAATTTAAAAATATATTGACAAAGCAATCCTTTAGTTATATATTGTATATACATTATAGAATATAAATCATAGATAGAGGCGCAGTTTTTATTATAAACTCTTTTAGGGCTTTGAAAAGAGCGGGAAAGGAAAAATTGCCGAAGAACTAAATCTTCCCAAAGGTTTTGTATCTGGGTGCAAAGAAAATATCTTTGCAACTGTCACTTATATAAGTGTTGCGCTATTGGATATTATGAATCATCACGATATTTGATAGTATCGTGATTTTTATTTTAAAAATATTTTATAAGGAGTTTAACAATGTTAAACGAAAAGAAATTTCTTAACAAAAAAAGAATTACTTTGATAATTGCATCATTAGTGATTCTAACAATGCTTATCCTAGTCACCTCTACAGGATGGGCTCACAATACAACTATTTGCCATAGTTGTGATAATAGTATTGCTCAACATAATTGTTATACTTGCTTTGATAAGGATGAGAATTGTTGTCTAGGAAAAATCACATGTCCTGACTGTGAAGATTTAATAAATAAATCATCTTGTGAGACGTGTGAAGGCACAGGATATATTACTTGTCCTGAATGCGACGGAACAAAAGTCGTTACATATGGATATACTGAATTTTCTTGTGAAAAAGACAATAAAATAACTTGTCCTGTTTGTAATGGTGATGAAGATTTGGTTAAAAATTGTTCAAAATGTGGTGCAACCGGTAAATACACATGTATTGAAGGTAAAGATTTTGCCTATGCTACAAATTCTAAAGGTGAATCTATTAAAATTGCTTTAGATAGCGAAGGCGAATGGATCTTATGTGAAGATTGCGGAGGTTCAACAAGTTTTATCGGTTCTTTCTGGGCACTACTTCCACCTATTATAGCAATAGGTTTAGCGCTTATCACTAAAGAAGTTTTCTCATCTCTATTCATAGGATTACTTTCAGGCGCCATACTTGCCGCAGACTTTGCACCGCTTAAGACAATGGATCACGTTATAAATACAGGGTTAATTGATGCCGTTTCCGGAACTGCCGGAATATTCGTTTTCCTTATAGAACTTGGTATATTAGTTTGTCTAGTCAATAAAGCCGGTGGTAGTAAAGCCTTTGGTGAGTGGGCTGAAAAACACGTTAAATCAAGAATCGGCGCTGCAATTTGCACGTTTATTTTGGGTGTTTTGATATTTATTGACGACTACTTTAACTGTTTAACGGTTGGTTCGGTTATGCGCCCTGTAACAGATAAGCATAAAATCTCACGTTCTAAACTTGCATATTTAATTGACGCTACCGCTGCACCTATTTGTATGATAGCACCTATTTCTTCTTGGGCTGCCGCAGTTTCTCAATATGCATCTGACGGACAAGGGTTTAAGTTATTTATCACAGCTATCCCGTTTAACTTCTATTCTATTTTAACACTTGTATTTATTCTCGGAATTACAATAATGAAGTTTGATTTCGGACCGATGAAAAAACACGAAGACAATGCCTTAAAAGGCGATTTGTTTAGTGGAAGACAAGTTAAATCAGAAGAAGAAATTCCTTCTGAACACGGAAAAGTTTTAGACTTGATTCTCCCTGTTGTATTTTTAATCGTTGCCTGTGTATTTGCAATTATGTATGTCGGTGGAATTTTAGACGGTGCCGGTTTCGTTAATTCTTTTGCTGATACAGATGCTACGGTTGCTCTTCCTTGGGGTGGCTTGATTGCTTTAATTGCTTCTATTATCTTCCTAGCTGTTAGGAAAAACGTTCCTTTCAAAGAATCAATGGAAGCTATACCGAAAGGATTTTTTGCAATGGTTCCTGCAATTTTGATTTTAACCTTTGCTACTGCACTTAAGAATATGACGGGTGAACTCGGTGCTAAATACTACGTTGCAGATTTAATGTATAGTGTTCCTGATACATTACAAAAACTTCTTCCTGCTATTATTTTCATTGTTGCTTGTATTCTTGCTTTTGCAACAGGAACGTCTTGGGGAACGTTTGGTATCTTAATACCTATTATCACCGCTATGTATCCTGACGGATCAAATCCTTTATTTGTTGTTGGTATTTCTGCTTGTCTTGCAGGTGCCGTTTGCGGAGATCACTGCTCTCCTATTTCGGATACTACGATTATGTCAAGTGCAGGTGCTGAATGCGAACACTTAAATCACGTTCAAACACAATTACCTTATGCAATATACGTTGCAATAATTTCGTTTATATGCTTCATAATTGCCGGATTTGTTACAACTTGGTATATTGCTTTACCTATCGGTATTGCAATTATGATAGGCTCTCTATTTGCTACTAAATATTTTTTATCTCAAAAAGAACAATCACAAAACGAGCAATCACAAAATACCAAACAAGAATAAAACAACTTAACAAAAAAGCATAACTAAAGCCCTTGCTAAAAAGCAAGGGCTTTTTGTTTACTAAAAAATGAAAATTTTTATTTTAAATTCTTTTCAAAATCTTCTTTTACTTCTTGTAATAATTCTTTAGCTTTGATTTCTGTTTTTGCATTTATTGAATAATATACCTTTAATTTCGGTTCTGTTCCACTTGGACGAACACAAACGAAACATCCACCTTCTAATTCATAGTATACGGCGTTAGTAGGCGAACAATCAATTTTTTCAGTCTTACCGTTTTCATCTTTTCTTATAAGCGACGAATAATCTCTCGTTGCTTTAACTTTAACGCCACCTATTTCACTAATCGTAATATTTTTAAGTTTATCCACAACAGCGTTCATATCTTTCATGGCATTTAAGCCACTATACACTGTTGAAACCGTTTCTTCTAATACGTATCCGTATTTTTGATAAATTTCTTTTAATCTGTCAAATATACTCTTCTTTTTATAATTATAATAGCATACCATTTCGGCAAAAAGCATACTTGCTACAACGGCATCCTTATCTCTCGCTTGTTTTCCACGAAGGTAACCGCAACTTTCTTCAAACCCGAAAATAAACTTTCTATCTCCGTTATCATCAAGTTGTTTTATCTTTTCACCTATATACTTAAATCCGACAGGAACGTCAAACAATTCTACTCCGTAATCGTCTGCTATAAGTTTTGCTAAAGATGTAGTAACAAAACTTTTAACAACAAATCCCTTTTCATCCAGCTTGCCTTCTTCTTTAAGCCTTTGCAAAATATAATCTAAAAGCAAAACTCCCGTTTGATTTCCTGATAAAGTTGTGAACTCACCTTTTTCGTTTCTTAAAGCAACACCAAGCCTATCGCAATCAGGGTCCGTTCCGAAAACAACGTCTGCATTTTTAAAATCTGCCATTTTTATTGCAAGCGTCAACGTTTCGCTATATTCCGGATTAGGAACTTGAACTGTTGAAAAATCTGAATCCGGTTTTATTTGTTCGGGAACAACGGTTGCGTTTATTTTCATCTTTTTAAGTATTGTAGTTACAGGTATATATCCGCTTCCGTGAACAGGTGTATAAACAAGTTTTATACCCTTTCCTTCAGCCTTTACCGCTTCCTTTGATAAACAAAGTTTTCTTATAGTTCTATAATACTTTCTATCAACCGATTTAGGAACGTAATTGATAAATTCTTTATAATCTTTATAAAAACGGATATCATCTGATAAGCAACTCTTTATTTTGTTTAAATTTTCCAAAATAGCCTTCATATTATCAGGCGACATTTGAGCCCCGTCTTCACCATACAGTTTATAGCCGTTATATTCTTTCGGGTTATGGCTTGCCGTTATCATTATACCCGCAATCGTCTTCATTTCTCTTACTGCGTAAGACAACATCGGAACAGGATGAACTTTATCAAATAAATAAACCTTTATTCCGTTTGACGCCAAAACTATTGCTGAATCAAATGCAAAATCAAAAGAATATCTTCTCGTGTCATAAGAAATAACAACGCCACGCTTCATTGCTGTTTTCCCTAAAGACTTTATGTAGTCTGCTAACCCTTGCGTTGCAAATCTAACGGTATATACGTTCATCATATTAGTTCCAAGCCCAATTAAGCCACGCATACCGGCAGTTCCGAATTCCAGGCTTTTACCAAAACGGTATTCTATATCCTTTTCATTGGTTATTTTCTTTAAATCTTCTTTATCTTCTTTAGTTAATTTATCACTGTTAAGCCACTCTTTATATAGCATTTTATACATAAAAAACACCTTCTAGTAGGATAATATTTTAAAAACAAATATAGTATATATTATAACCTTTTTTTTGTCAATAAAAAATTTTTTA
>JAZLMT010000127.1:0-20662 GCA_045598745.1 Christensenellaceae bacterium | reverse complement strand
AAGAACACTATTTCACGTCTAAAGGAAAAAGGATTTGAAGCAGTTGCGGTAAGCGCTATGGATAAACGTGCCGTTGATATGCTTTACGAAAAGATTTTTATTCTTCTAAAAGACAAACTTGAGAAGAACAAACTTAAAGGTGTTTTTAAGCCTATAAGAATTATGGTTTGCGGTATTCCGAACACAGGAAAGTCCACGATAATAAACGCTTTATGTGGCGGTAAAAAGGCTATAACAGGCAATAAGGCGGGGGTAACAAGGGGTAAACAATGGGTTCGCCTTCGTGAACTTGAACTTCTTGATACACCGGGCACAATGCCACCGGCATTTGAAAATCAAACGCTTGCCAAACATTTAGCCTATATAGGAAGCATGAACGACGATAACCTTGACTTTGGAGATTTGGCATTTGAGTTTATTGACGAAATGAAGGTTAAGTATCCGTCTTTACTTAAAGAAAAATATAATTTAGAAGATTTGGATTTGCCTACTTTAGAACTTTTTAATGCGATATGCGTTCGCCGTGGCTTTTTAATGAAAGGTGGCGAATATGATTACGACAGATGTGCTATCGCCGTTATAGAAGACTTTAGAAAGGGCAGGATCGGGAAAATAATTTTAGACTGAAATGGATAATTTAGAATACGAAAGAAAGTATATAAATAGTGGATACCGCTTTGTGGCGGGGGTTGACGAAGTTGGGCGTGGTCCTCTTGCAGGTCCCGTTGTGTGTTGCGCCGTTATTATGCCGATGAACGATATAATAGAAGGCGTTACCGATAGCAAAAAACTTTCAGAAAAGAAAAGAGAAGAACTTGCAAAAATAATAAAAGAGAAAGCAATTTCTATAAACGTTTTTGAAGTCAGCCAAGAAGAAATAGACAAAATAAATATTTTAAACGCCGTAAAAAAATGCATGACGGAAGCCGTTAACGGTTTAGATGTTAAACCCGATATAACGCTTGTTGACGGCGTTGATACTAACTTGCCTATTAAAGCAGAGTATATAATTAAAGGTGATTTTAAGAGTTATACGATAGGTTGCGCATCAATAGTCGCTAAAGTTTATAGAGATAACTTAATGGTAGAATTATCAAAAGAGTATCCCGAATACGGTTTTGAAAAACATAAAGGTTACGGAACGAAAGTTCATATAGATAAAATAAAGGAGATTGGCCCTTGCAAATTGCACAGAAAAACTTTTATAAAAAATTTTTGGGACGGGCAGGCGAAGTAAAAGCACAAGAATATTTAAAGAAAAACGGATATAAAATACTTGAAAAAAATTATAAAACATTTATCGGCGAAATAGATATTATCGCCGAAGAAAACGGCGTTATTGTTTTTGTTGAAGTTAAAACAAGGGTAGACGATGCGTTCGGTGCACCGAGCGAAGCCGTTACCGAAAGAAAAAGAGAAAAATATTTTAAAGTTGCAACGGAATATCTTGTCAGAAACAAAAAAACGGAAAGTATTTGCAGATTTGACGTGGTAGAGATAGAAAACGGCAAAATAAATATAATAAAAGATGCATTTTCTATGTAAAACAGTTGCTAAACTTAATAAAAAGTGATATTATAATATGGCTTACGGACGTTCCTCTTACAATAGATTTGGTAATGAACGTTTAGTTTTATAGGAGGATTAAGCAAAATGAGTAACATTATTGATGCAATAAATGCAGAAAACGTTAAAAAGTCTATTCCTGAATTTTCAGTTGGTGATACTGTTAAAGTTATGGTAAAGGTTATTGAAGGCGATAGAGAAAGATTACAAGCTTTTGAAGGTATCGTTATTGCCAGAAAACATGGCGGAATCAGTGAAACTTTCACAGTTCGTCGTATGTCTTTCGGCGTTGGCGTTGAAAAAACTTTCCCAATCAACTCACCAAAGGTTGCTGATATTCAAGTAACAAGAAAGGGTAGCGTTAAACGTGCTAAACTTTATTACTTAAGAGAAAGAACAGGAAAGGCTGCTAAAGTTAAAGAAACAGCAAAATAAAGAAGTTAAAAGAACCGAGAAAAAGCTCGGTTCTTTTTTTATGTTTTTTTACAAAAATAGACGGAATTTTTATTGCATTATTTATCGTTTTTTCTTGAAAAAAAAAATCAAATAATATATAATGTATAGAAAGATACTTTTTTAATGGGTATTTTTAAGGTTGGGAGGAAACAAATGATAGCCAAAATAAACAGTTTTGTTTTAGTTGGATTAAAGGGTGTTGCCGTTGATGTAGAAGTTGATATGAATAATGGTTTGCCTGCTTTGGATATCGTTGGGCTTCCCGATACTGCCGTTAAAGAATCAAAAGAAAGAATTCGCTCCGCAATAAAAAACAGCGGTAGGCTTATTCCTACGAGAAAGTTAACGGTTAATCTTGCTCCGGCAGACGTTAAGAAAGAAGGTTCAAATTTGGATTTGGCAATTGCTATCGGTATTCTCAAGGCAACAAATCAACTTTTGGGCGACTTTAACGAATACGTTTTTTTAGGCGAATTGTCTTTAGACGGTTCGCTTAGAAGAATAAACGGAATTCTTCCGACTTTAATTTCGGCAAGAGAAGAAGGAATTAAAAAGTTTATAATTCCTGCATCAAATTCAGTAGAAGCATCTTATATTGAAGGGATAGAAGTATATCCTGCTTTTAATTTAAAAGAAGTTATTGATCATCTTTCAAACTTAAAGGAAATTGAAAAGTTAGAGAGAAAATTATTTTTAATAAAAGAAAACAAATCTAATTACGATGTTGATATATCGCTTGTAAAAGGGCAAAAGGTTGCAAAAAGGGCGCTTGAAGTTGCCGTTTCCGGTGGCCACAATATTTTATTCGTTGGTGCTCCGGGCACTGGAAAATCTATGCTTGCAAAATGTATTCCAACAATTATGCCGGATATGACGGAAGAAGAAGCGTTGGAAACTACAAAGATTCACTCTGTTGCTGGTTTTCTTGACGATAAAGAAGGTATAGTTAGGAACAGGCCGTTTAGAAGCCCACACCATACGGCAACGACCGTTTCGCTTACCGGTGGCGGTATTCATCCTAGACCGGGTGAAATAAGTTTAGCCCACAACGGCGTTTTGTTTTTAGACGAAATGCCGGAATATAACCGTTCTACTTTAGAATCTTTACGTCAACCTTTAGAAGACGGGGTTATAACGGTATCACGTGCAAACGGAAACATAACTTTTCCCGCAAACTTTATTTTATGCGGAAGCATGAATCCATGCCCTTGCGGTAACTACGGTTCTAAGGATAAAGAATGCACTTGCACCCAAAGCCAAATATTAAAATATAAAGCAAAAATATCAGGGCCGTTACTTGACAGAATTGATATTCAAGTTCAAGTTGACGGTGTTGAATACGCTTCACTTTTAGGCGAAGAAAAAAACGAAACTTCAAACGAAGTCAGACAGAGAGTCAATAGGACAAGGCTTATTCAAAAGAACAGATTTAAGGGCGAAAATATTTTGGTCAATGCCGATATGGGCGAAAGGCTTATAAAAAAGTTTTGCCCGTTATCTAAAGAGTGCGAAGATATACTTAAAAACGCCTATGAGAGTTTGAAACTTTCGCCAAGGGCAAGGAGCAGAATTATTAAGGTTGCAAGAACTATTGCCGATATGTCGTTATGCGACGATATTAGGGTAGAGCATATTTTGGAAGCAATAAGTTATAGGCACTGATATGAAATATTCTGATAGTGAAATTTTTCTTATCGTTCTAAATTCAATTAAAGGTTTAGAGTATAAGAACAAATATTTAATTTACGAAAGGGTAAAAGATTTTAAGTCGTTTTTAGAAAAAGCAGAATTTACAAAAAAGGCTTTTTTAGAAATAAAAATTGACCTAAACGAAAACGTTATAAAAAATCTTTTCACCAAGGAATATATAGATTTCGTTGTAAAAGAATTAGATAGAAACGGGGAGACTGTCGTTACTATAGACAGTGAATCTTATCCCGATTCTTTAAGAGAAATAGAAAATCCACCGCTTGTGTTATATTGTAAGGGCGATATAACGCTTCTAAAGAACAACAATTTTTCAATCGTTGGAAGTAGAAAGAGTTTGCCTTTGTCAATTTCAATTGCCGAAAGATTCAGCGAAGCTTTGATGAATAGCGGTTTCACTTTGGTTAGCGGTATTGCAGAAGGGATAGACGTAACAGTTCTAAAAACCGCACTAAAGGATAATAAGAAGGTTATCTCGGTTATAGCGGGTGGGCTATCTTCGGTATATCCAAAATCGCATCAAAGTGTTTTTGAAGAGATAATAAAGAAAGGTTTGGTTATAAGCGAACAAACGTATTTTGAAGGTGCAATGCCGTATATGTTTCCGATAAGGAACAGGATTATTGCAGGGCTATCAAAAGGCACGTTAATTATCAGTGCATCAAAAAAGAGCGGTGCGTTATATACTGCGGAATTTGCAATGGAAAACGGCAGAGATTTGTTTGCAATTCCGTATAGCATAGGCGTAAAGAGCGGGGAAGGTGCAAACGACTTGATTAAGCGTGGCGCAATACTTACAGATAACCCGGAAGATATTTTATCTTATTACGGAATAGAAAAAGAACAAGAGATAAAGGTTAGTTTAACGGAAAAAGAAAAGGCAATTTTAACTTCTATGGAAAACGGGAATAACCACGTGGAAGAAATTGCAAAAATAACAAAATTAGATATAAGTGAAGTTTGTAGTATTCTTGCACTTATGGAAATAAAAAGGCTAGTAATAAAAGACGGAATAAACGAATACAGTTTATGCAAGTAGTTTTGGAGGAATCATGCAGTTAATTATAGTAGAGTCACCACACAAAGCAAAAACTATAGAGAAATTTTTGAAAGGTCAATATAAAGTTGATGCTTCAAAAGGGCACGTTAGAGATTTGCCAACGAACTATATGGGGATAAACCTAAATAAAAATTTTGAACCATATTACGTAATATCGCCTGAAAAAAAGGCAGATATAAAAAGGCTTACCGATGAAGCAAAAAAAGCAGATAACGTTTTGCTTGCAACCGACCCTGATAGAGAAGGTGAAGCAATATCATGGCACTTAACTGAAGTTTTAGGATTAGACGGCAGTAAACCGAACAGAATAGAGTTTAACGAAATTTCGGAAAAGGCAGTTAAATATGCAATAGAGCATCCGAGAAAGATTGACAAAAACTTGGTTGATGCACAACAAGCAAGAAGAGTTTTGGATAGAATAGTAGGCTATAGTATTTCACCGGCAGCAAGTTCAAGGCTTAACGAAAATCTTTCGGCAGGTAGAGTTCAATCGGTTGCGCTTAAAATGGTTGTTGACAGAGAAAGAGAAATCACTTCTTTCGTTCCGCAAGAATATTGGAATTTAAAGGCAACGCTTGAAACTTTAGGTAAAGGGAATTTCAAGGCACTTTTAGTAGAAAAAGGCGGAAAGAAATATAAGCCGTCTTGCGAAGAAGAAGCCGTTAACGTTGAAAACGAATTAAAGGGGCTACCTTTTATAGTTGAATCAATAAAGAAGAGTGCCGTTAAGTCGCATGCACCGGCACCGTTTATCACCAGCACGCTTCAACAAGACGGTTCAATAAGGTTAAACGTTTCTGCCCCACAAATAATGCAGATAGCGCAAAGGCTATACGAAGGTGTTGAAACTCCAAACGGAAATTTAGCACTTATTACTTATATGAGAACGGACTCGGTTAGAATTTCAACGGAAGCACAACAATCGGCACTTGCTTATATTAAAGAAAACTACGGGGAAGAATACGTTCCAAGTAAACCGAATTTTTATAAGACGAAGAGTGATGCTCAAGATGCGCACGAAGCAATTCGCCCTATAGACGTTAGCGTTACGCCTGAATCGGTTTCCGGTATACTTGATAAAAATCAATATAAATTGTATAAACTTATCTACGACAGATTTATTGCTTCGCAAATGTCAGAAGCAATATACGATAGTGAGTCGGTTTCCGTTAAAGCAGGGGACTATACGTTTAGGACAAGCGGAAAGGCCTTAAAATTTAAGGGCTACCTTGCTGTGTATGACGATTCTAAAAAAGAAGAAGACGAAGAGAGTGGAAACGCACTTCTTCCGCCGATGAACGATAACGAAAAATTAGAGTTAAAAGAATTAGTTAAAGAACAAAAATTCACAAAGCCACCGGTTAGATATACCGAAGCCACTCTTATCAAGAATATGGAAGATAAGGGAATAGGTAGGCCTTCAACGTATGCAACAATTATGGCAAAGCTCTCCGATAAAAAGAGAGAATACGTTAGAAAGGAAAAGAAATATCTTGTTCCAAACGATATTAGTTTTGACTTAATTGATTATTTGGTTAAATATTTTGGAAATATTATGGATATTTCGTTTACTGCAAGAATGGAAACGGCGCTTGACGATATAGGAAACGGTGGTAAAGACTGGCATAAACTTATTGCGGATTTCTATTTGCCTTTTGAAAAGCAGTTGAAGAATTCAAAACTTACCGACGTGTTGTGTGATAAGTGCGGTGCACCTATGTATATCAACAGCGGTAAATTCGGCAACTACTATGCTTGCTCAAATTATCCGGCGTGCCAAAATATAAAACCTGTAAACGAAAAGACGGTTATTCCAACCGATAGAATATGTGAAAAATGTGGCGCACCTATGGTAGAACGTGAAGGCAAGTTCGGAAAGTTTTTGGCTTGTTCAAATTATCCGAAGTGCAAGAACACCGTATCATTAACGGAAAACGTAGGTATATGTCCTGAATGTGGAAAACCTACGAAGAAGATGATGAGTAAAGGCGGAAAAACTTTTTACGGTTGTTCAAATTTCCCGAATTGTAAGTTTATGAGTTGGGATATTCCTACCGGAGAAAAATGTCCTGATTGCGGAGCATACTTAATAAAAGTTAACGGAAAAGTTAAGTGTTCTTCTAAATCATGTAAATACGAAAAATGAGTAAAGTAAAGATTATCGGCGGTGGGCTTGCGGGAACGGAATGTGCGTTATATTTAGCAAACCACGGCGTAAAGGTTGACTTTTTTGAAATGAAGCCAAAAAAATTTTCGCCGGCACATAAGAGTGAAAATTTTGCAGAACTTGTTTGTTCAAACTCTCTTAAGTCTAACGACGTTTACGGAAACGCTGCAGGGCTACTTAAAGAAGAGATGAGGCTTTTAGGTTCAAATATAATTAAGGTTGCAGATGAAACCAAAGTTCCGGCAGGAAACGCACTTGCTGTAAATCGTGAAGAGTTTTCAAAAAAGCTAACCCAAATGGTTAAAGAAAACAAAAATATTAATGTTATAGAAGACGAAGTTACTTCTATTGACTTACTTGACGGGATAACCGTTATTGCAACGGGCCCGCTTACAAGTGATGCGCTATGCGAAAATATAAAGGGGTTAGTCGGCGACGGGCTTCATTTTTACGATGCATCTGCGCCGATAGTAGATTTTAATTCAATAGATATGGATAACGCTTTCTTTGGCGATAGATACGGCAAAGGGAATAATGACCATATAAACTGCCCTATTTCAAAGGACGAATACAATTTGTTTATAGACGAACTTTTATCGGCAACAAAAGTAACGCTTCACGATTTTGAAAAGAGAGAAGTTTTTGAAGGGTGTATGCCAATAGAGATAATGGCGGAAAGGGGAAAGAACACGCTTCGTTTCGGTCCGCTTAAGCCTACGGGGCTTGACGATCCAAAGACGGGTAGATGGCCTTATGCGTGCCTACAACTACGTAGAGAAGACGAAGAAGGCACTATGTATAATCTCGTTGGATTTCAAACTAACTTAACTTTCGGTGAACAAAAGAGAGTTTTTGGAATAATTCCGGCACTAAAAAATGCTGAATATTTAAGATACGGCGTTATGCACCGGAATACTTTTATAAATTCCACTTTGGTTCTAGAAAAAGATTATTCGCTTACTGAACACAGCAACGTCTATTTTGCAGGTCAGATAACCGGTGTTGAAGGTTACGTTGAAAGTGCCGGCGTCGGGCTTATGTGCGGTATATATATAAGCAAAAAAATAAAAGGTGAACAAATAGAAACTATTTCTGAAAACACAGTGCTCGGTTCACTTGCAAAATACATAACTACGGAAAATAAAGACTTTGAGCCTATGAACGCAAATTTCGGAATTTTGCCTTCGCTTAATATGATAATCAGGGATAAGGCAGAGAGAAAGAAGTTGATGGCAGAAAGAAGCCTTAACACAATTAAAGAATATATAAAGGAGAATTCATTATGATAGAATTTATGGGGACGACGATATGTGCCGTTAAAAAGGACGGGCATACGGCAATTGCCGGTGACGGACAAGTAACAATGTCTCAATCGGTTATTTTTAAGAACAATGCAAAAAAGGTTAGAAGTATATATGACGGCAAAGTAATTTTCGGCTTTGCTGGATCGGTTGCAGATGCGTTTACACTTTCCGAAAGATTTGAAGAAATGTTAAACAAATATTCCGGAAACTTAATGAGAAGTGCCGTTGAACTTGCAGAACTTTGGAGAAGCGATAAGGCAAGAAAGTTAGAGGCAATGATGATCGTTGCAGATAAGGACTCTTTGCTTGTTGTTTCTGGAACGGGTGAAGTTATTGATCCGGAAGACGGAATTTGTGCTATCGGTAGCGGTGGAAACTATGCTTTAGCAGCTGCAAGAGCATTATATCAAGAAACAAATTATTCAGCAGAAGAAATTGCAAAAAAATCACTTAAGATTGCAAGTGAAATTTGCGTATTTACGAACGGCAATATAATAACTGAAGTTTTATAAGGAGTTAATATGGATTTAAGCCCAAAACAAATAGTAGATCAACTTAATAAATACATTATCGGTCAAGACGAAGCGAAAAAGGCAGTAGCAATCGCACTTCGCAACAGATACAGAAGAAATCAATTAACACAACAAGAAATGGATGAAATAACGCCGAAGAACATAATCATGAAAGGTCCTACCGGCGTAGGTAAAACGGAGATTGCAAGAAGGCTTGCAAAACTTGTCGGTGCACCTTTCGTTAAGATAGAAGCAACGAAGTATACCGAAGTAGGTTACGTTGGTAGAGATGTTGAATCTATGATAAGAGATTTGGCAGAATGTTCCGTTCGCCTTGTTAAAGAAGAACGTTTTAAGAAGGTTATGGAAAAGGCAGAAGGAACGGTTGACGAAAAACTTATTAAAATTTTATGCGAAGTCAGAAAGTTAGATAAAGGTGAAACCCCTTCGGAAATATTTGAAAAGAATATAAGCGAAGGTTACCATAAAGGATATTACGATAACGAGATAATTGAAATTGACGTTATTGACGCACCGAAGCCAATGGAGATTATGCCGGGGGCAGGCGAAATTGCAATCGGCAGTATATTCGGTGATTTAATGCCAAAGAAACATAAGAAGAGAAAACTTAAAGTTAAAGAAGCCAAAAAGATTTTATTAGAAGAAGAAAGCAATAAACTTATAGATAACGATTCCGTAAACGAAGAAGCCATCAGAAGGGCAGAACAAGAAGGGATTATCTTTATTGACGAAATTGATAAAATCGCAGCAAAAGGCGGTAACGGCGGTGGGCAGGACGTTTCAAGGGAAGGCGTTCAAAGAGATATTCTTCCTATCGTTGAAGGCTCAACCGTTATGACTAAATACGGCGCAATAAGAACGGATTATATTTTATTTATTGCAGCGGGTGCTTTCCACGTTTCAAAGGTTAGCGATTTGATTCCGGAACTTCAAGGTAGATTTCCTATACTCGTAGAACTTTCAAGTTTAAGGAAAGAAGATTTCGTTAAGATTTTAACGACACCGCAAAATGCAATAACACTTCAATATGCGAAGTTATTGAAGGTTGACGGCGTTAATCTAAAGTTTACCGAAGACGCTATTGAAAAGATTGCCGAGATTGCGGAAGATATGAACGCAACAAGCGAAGATATCGGGGCTAGAAGGCTTCACACAATAATGGAAAAACTTTTAGAAGACGTTTCGTATAACGCAGGTGGCGATACGGCAGAGTTTGACGTTGTTGTTGACGATAAATACGTTTGCACCAAACTCGGGCTTGACAAAAAGACAAAAGATCTTAAAAAATATATTTTATAATTTATAAAGGATTGTTATGATAAATATTCCAAAAGGGACAAAAGATATTCTACCACAAGAGAGTTTTAAGTGGCAATATATTGAAAAAAAAGCAAGAGAACTTGCGACTATATACAACATTAAAGAGATAAGAACACCGACGTTTGAACATACCGAAGTTTTTTTAAGGGGTATAGGTGAAACGACCGACGTTGTAAATAAAGAAATGTATACCTTTCTTGATAAGGGAGATAGAAGTATAACCTTAAAACCGGAAGGGACGGCGGGCGTCGTTAGAGCGTTTATTGAAAACGGTTTATCTAACAGTGCCCTTCCGCAAAAACTTTTCTATTTAACGCCTTGCTTTAGATATGAACGTCCACAAGCAGGAAGGTTGAGAGAGTTTCATCAATTCGGTGTAGAGTTTTTCGGATCTAACGAAGTGGATATTGATGCCGAAGCAATTATTTTTGCAAAAAAGTTTTTTGATAGTTTAGGCGTAACAGGTTTAACTCTTTATATCAACAGTATAGGTTGTAGAGAGTGTAGAAAAAATTATCAAGATGCTTTAAAAAAGTTTTTAGAAAGCAATTTTGATAAACTTTGCCCACTATGTAGAGAAAGATTTTCTAAAAATCCACTCCGTATTTTAGATTGTAAAAACGAAGATTGTAAACTTATATTAAAAGATGCTCCGTCTATATTAGATTATATTTGTGATGATTGCAAAGCGCACTTTGATAAACTTCAAAAGTTACTTAAAGTTGCAGGGATAGAATATAAAATAGACAGTAAAATCGTTCGTGGTTTGGATTATTATACAAAGACCGTTTTTGAATTCGTTTCAAACAATATCGGTGCGCAAGGCACAGTTTGCGGTGGCGGTAGATACGACGGGCTCGTTGAAGAGTTAGACGGCCCGAAGATGTCCGGTATCGGTTTTGCTATGGGCATTGAAAGGCTTTTGCTTCTCTGTGAAAGTATAGGCGTAAAATTCCCTTGCGATAATCAAGTTACGTTATATATCGCACCTATGGGTGAAGAAGAAAGTATTAAGGCTTTTGAACTTACAACGTTTCTTCGTGATAAAGGTATCACCGTTGAAACGGACCACATGGCAAGGGGAATCAAATCACAGTTTAAGTATGCTGATAAAATCAACGCAAAATTTGTTGGCGTTATCGGTTCTGACGAACTGTCCAAAGGCGTTATCAAACTTAAAGATATGAAAACGGGTGAAGATAAAGAAGTGCCTTTTGACTGTCTTTATGGGGCAATTTCTAAATGATAGAAAACGGTATAGTTGTAAAGATAAATAAAGACACGGCAGTAGTTAAAGTTGATAAAAAAGACGAGTGTTCTAAATGCGGTATGTGTTTGTTTCCAAAAAACGCATCTAGCATTGAACTTAAAGCAACAAATAATATAGGTGCAAAAATTAATGACGAAGTTATTATAAAAACGAGTGAAAGGGCAAAACTACTTGGCGTAATGCTTGTTTTTTTGGTTCCGCTTGTTTTGGTCGGCATTGCAGTAACTTTTTCTGTTTTATTTATAAAGAGCGAATTGTTAGCCGTTTTGTTAAGTTTAGGCTTAATGGTTATTTGGTATTTCGTTTTATCGTTTATAGATAAAAAATTGAAGTTGAAAAAAAGTTTTTGTATAGAGATAACGGGGATTATTTCTAAAGGGGATATAAGTGAATAAAGTTATTGATATTAAAAGCAACGAAGAGTTTATAAAAGAATTAGATTGTGAAAAGCCTGTGTTAGTTGACTTTTGGGCTACGTGGTGCAATCCTTGTAGACTTCAAGGCCCTATCGTAGAAGAAGTTTTTAACGAACTTAACGATAAAATAAAGGTGTTAAAAGTTGACGTAGACGAAAACGAAGATATTGCAAACGACTATCAAATCATGTCTATTCCGACACTTATGCTTTTTAATAAAAAAGAAATTGTAGAACAAACCGTCGGCTTAACTTCTAAAGAGAGTTTAAGAGAAATAATAAGTAAGTATTTATAATACGTAGGAGAAATTTATGGAATACAAATCCACCTTATCTTTATTAGATACGGAAATTGCGATAAAATTTATAAAAGATAATTTTGAAAAGGAACTTGCTAAAGCCTTGTCATTAACAAGAGTTTCGGCACCGCTTTTCGTTTTTCCGGAAACGGGGCTTAACGATAACTTAAACGGCTATGAAAGGGCCGTTAGATTTGACGTTAAGGCTATCGGCAAAGACGTGGAGATCGTTCAATCACTTGCAAAATGGAAGAGAATGGCTTTGGCTAAATACGGATTTAAGGAAAACACGGGGCTTTATACCGATATGAACGCAATCCGTAGGGATGAAGAGTTAGATGCAATTCACTCGGTATACGTTGATCAATGGGACTGGGAAAAAATTATCACAAAAAACGAAAGGCAAATGTGGTATTTAAAAAGAACGGTTAAAAGTATCTATAAAGCACTTAAAAAGACGGAAGCATTAGTTGCAAAAAAGTATCCGGAATTAAAGTCAAATCTTCCTAACGAAATAACGTTTATTTCCACCAAGGAAATGGATAAATTATTCCCAACGCTTACGAGAAAAGAACGTGAAGATAAAATGGCAAAGAAATACGGCGCAGTATTTATTTACGGAATAGGTTGGAAACTTTCAGACGGTCTTCCGCACGACGGTAGGGCTGCCGATTATGACGATTGGAAGTTAAACGGCGATATACTCTTATGGAACGATATGCTTAATAAGGCTTTTGAAGTTTCTTCTATGGGCATAAGGGTTGATGAAGAATCACTTCCTAAACAACTCAAGGCAAAAAAAGAATTAGATAAGTTAGAGAATCCGTATTGCAAGGCAATTATGAATAAAAAATTACCGCTTACGATAGGCGGTGGAATCGGTCAATCAAGGCTCTGTATGTTCTTCTTAAAGAAAGCGCATATCGGCGAGGTTCAAGCGTCCGTATGGCCGGAAGAAAACCTTAAAGAGTGGCAGAAAGAAGGCATCAACTTATTATAATGGAAAACTTTTCAAGAGTGAGCCTAATGATAGGCGAAGATAAATTGAATAAGTTGAAAAAAACGTCGGTAATAGTTTTCGGCGTTGGTGGCGTTGGCGGATATGCGGTTGAAAGTTTGGTTCGTTCCGGCATAGGCAGAATTGCCGTTGTAGATAGCGATAAGATAAGCGAGTCAAATTTAAATAGGCAAATTATTGCAACGGTAAATACAATCGGTGAAAATAAAGTTGACGTTATTGAAAAGAGAGTTAAAGAGATTAACCCTGAAATAATTTTTGAAAAATACAATTTATTTTATCTAAAAGAAACGGCAGATAAAATAAATATAAAATCTTTTGATTACGTTGTTGACGCAGTGGATACCGTTTCAGCAAAACTTGAAATAATAGAAAGAGCAAAAAAAGAAAATAAAAAAGTTATTTCGTCTATGGGAACGGCAGGAAAACTTAACCCAACGGAATTGAAGGTTAGTGATATAAGTAAAACTACTGTATGCCCGCTTGCAAGGGTTATGAGAAGGGAACTTAAGAAAAGAAATATTGATTCTCTTAAAGTTGTTTTTTCTACCGAACAAGTAGTAAATAACGAAATTATAACGGACGACGGCGGGAAAAGAACACCCCCGTCAATGATATTCGTTCCGGCAACGGCAGGGATACTTATTGCAAACGAAATAGTTAAGGATATAATAAAATGAAGTATTTGATTTGTTCTGATATTCACGGTTCAAAAAAAGCCGTAGAAAGGATACTTGAATTAAAGAAAGAAGAAAAAGCAGATAAAGTTATTCTTTTGGGTGATATATATAATCACGGGCCGAGAAATCCTTTTCCGGAAGAATATAAGCCGATGGACGTGGCTTCTTTAATCAACAGTATAAAAGAAGATTTAATCGTTGTTAAAGGGAATTGTGATAGTGAAGTTGATACTTTGATTTCGGAATTTGATTTTTTAGATAACACTGTTATAGTAGATAATAATAAAACTGTTTTCTGCACGCATGGGCATGTATATAATAATGAAACGCCACCGAAAACAAAGTTTTCTGCCGTTATCTACGGGCATTTTCATACGGGGTTTATTGAGAAAATAGGAGATACGGTTTTTGCAAATGCGGGAAGCGTTTCACTTCCGAAAAATAATACGAAAAAAAGTTATATTCTAATAGATAACGGAACGCTTTATCTGAAAGATTTGGAAAAGAATATAATTGATAAAATTGAACTATAAAGGAAGAAAAACAAAAGGCTGTGTGAAATCACGCAGCCTTTTTATATTTAAAAATTATTCAATTTCTTTAATGCATTTTCTAGGGCATTTAGAAACGCAGGTTTTACAGCCGGAACATTTATCGTAATCAATAACCGCAATGTTATTTACCATAGATATTGCGCCCTGTGGACAAGATTTTGCACAAAGCCCGCATGCAATACAACTGTTTTTGCAATTATTCATAGATTCTTTACCTTTGCATACCGTTGAACAAGCAACGTAAACTTTGCTGGATTTAGGAATTAAAGAAATCAATTTTTTAGGGCATTTTAGGACACATGCGCCACAGGTAAAACATTTAGGGAAGTTTATTTTAGCAACGCCGTTTGTAATCGTTATAGCGTTGTGTTCGCAAACGCTTTGGCAACTACCGAACCCCAAACAACCGTTAGGGCATTGTTTATCCCCGCCCATGAAACTGTTTTGCGAAACACAACTTTCGTTTCCAACGTAGTCGTATTTATTTATAGCAACGTTTCCGCCGGCACAATGGACTACAGCCATCATGTTTTTGCCTTTTGAATAAGGTATGTTTAAAATTTTTGCAATTTCCATTTTATTATCTTCAGGCGTTGAGTTGCACTGTTTAAGAGTTGCTCTACCTTCTTTTAATGCTTTAGCATAATCAGCACAACCGTTAAATCCACAGCCACCGCAGTTTGCACCGGAAAGTAAAGAAGTTATTTTTTCTATCTCTTCGTTTTTTTCAGTTGCACATGCTTTTGAAACTATAACTATAAGGGAGGAAAATATTAAAGCGACAGCGCCGACTATTCCTAAAACTATTCCAAACGTTGCCCATAAACCATATAATAAATTCATAATCTCTCCTTATATCAGTTGAAATACGTAAAAAGCCATAGCGATAAAGCAGGCAGTTATCATTGCAATAGGGAAACCTTTTAAGTGTTTGTTGATATTAAGTCTATTTATCTTTTCTCTTAATCCACTCATTAAAACGATAGCAAGCGTAAAGCCAAGCCCGGCAAATAATCCGTATAAAACGGCATAGCCTAAATTCATTGAAGAAATGCCTAACAGCGATATCATTTGCCCTTCGTCAATAACAAGCTCGGCAACGCCTAAAACAGCGCAGTTAGTTGTTATTAAAGGCAAATATATTCCCATAGCGTTATAAAGCGTTGGTGAGTATTTTTTAAGTGCCATTTCAATCATTTGAACGATAGACGCAATGACGAAAATAAACACGATAATTTCCAAAAATTCAATTTCAAGAGGAACAAGAATATAATTATAAATAGGGTAAGTGATTAAACACGTTATCGTCATAACAAAAGTTACGGCAATTCCCATACCCAGGGCGGACTTCGTGTCTTTGGAAACGCCAAGGAAAGGGCAAATACCTAAAAATTGAGAGACAACAAAGTTGTTGATAAAGACGGCGGAAATAATGATAGTTATAAATTCCATACTATTCGCCCTCCTTTAGTTGTGCTTGAATTTTTAGATATTCTTGGTTCTTTTTCTTTTCGCTGATTTTACCGCTTATCAAACTGAATACGGCAATAAACATAGCATAGGTAAAGAAAGCACCTGCGCTTGAAGAAAAGAAAGAGATTTCAAAATCCCAAAGTTTAATTCCGAAGATAGCACCTGCGCCTAATATTTCTCTAACGGCGCCCATAATTGTTAATGAAAGTGTGAAACCGATTCCCATGAATAATCCGTCTAAAGCAGAAGAAATAGGCCCGTTTTTACTTGCAAAACTTTCCGCTCTTGCGAGTATTATGCAGTTAACGACTATAAGCGGTAAATATAGCCCTAAAGATTCGTAAATAGAAGGAACTAATTTATCTAGTAAAAGCCTAACGATCGTAACTAATGTTGCGATAATCATAACGAAAGCCGGGATACGAACGTTTGAAGGGATAATTTTGCGAAGCAACGAAATAATAAGGTTAGAAAATATCAACACGAATATAACGCAAGCGCCCATACCTATTCCGTTCATTGCGCAAGTTGTTAATGCGAGAGTAGGGCAAGTGCCTAAAACTAATTTCAAAGTAGGGTTTTCTTTAACAACGCCGTTTAATGCAATATTTTTAATATTATTTTTCATTGCTTAAAACCCCCTCTTTAATATATTTGATAGCACAGTTTACTGCATTACAACAAGCGTTTGAAGAATAGGTTGCACCGCTAACTATATTTTTTTCTCCGCTGTTGTTTGAAGAATAATAACCGTCTATATAATCAAAACTGTCATAATAAGATTGTGAAAGTTTGCTCATAAGCGTTTGTTTTTCATAGCTTTCCAAAACGACTTTTTCTATTTTGGCACTATCGTCTTTTATATTCGTTTGAACCCATAAAGTTATCGTTCCGTTTTTATAGCCTTCGTTTCCGGTTACCTTTATAAGCAAATCGTAAGAAGAGCCGTTATCTATCTTATATACTACGTCAATGTTTCCGAATTCCGATACGTCAACGTCTTTACTTAAAAGAAATTCGGTATATTGTTTTTCTTCGCCGTAAATCTTTTTTATTGCTCTTGCCGTTCTTTCTTCGCTTGTTACGAACAACACGTCGTTTAATATTGCAAGTAACCCTGAACATATCAAGGCGATAGATAGCAAAACAATAATACACTTAAATGCAAGTGTTTTATAAAAAGGAGTTTTCGTTGTGATTTCTTTTTCAGGAGTGTCCATTATTTTGCCTCCTTTTTCTTCTTTATGTATCCAAAAGGCTTGTTGACTACAAACTTATCAATAAGCGGAACTATTAAGTTCATAAGAAGTATTGCAAAAGAAACGACTTCCATTTTCGTTGCAACTCTTAAACCTGCCGTAAGCAATCCTAAAAGGACGAAATATATATAATTACCGAGTTTTGTATTCGGTGTGGTTACGTAGTCGGTAGCCATAAAGAAGGCGCCGATAAATAATCCGCCGGATAAAATAGAAGGTAAGAATAATTCAAAATCAAAACCTTGAAGTGCAACTTGGAAAAGCCCGCAAACGCCGATATAGATTATAGGGTATTGAATTTCAATAATTCCCATAATTGCCAAATAAATCGCACCTAAAACTAAAGCGAGTTTACAGGTTTCGCCGATACAACCGGAAATACCCGTTCCCAAAAACAAATCTATATTAGATATCGTAGGGACGGAACCGGAGTTTAATATACCCGTTAAAACAGTTTGACCACCGGCTTCTTTAGTTGAAGTAAGCACGGTAGCACCCGTTGTTATTTCCGTTGAATTTCCAACGAAAGGAACAAGGCATTCTGCCCAACCGGAAGCAACGATAGAAGTGAAAGATAAGAAAATAAAAATTCTACCTACGATTGCAGGGTTAACAATATTTTTGCCGGTTCCACCGAATAACATTTTTACGACTATGATAGCAAACATACTACCAAGGATCAGCGAATACCAAGGAGCGTTCGTTCCAACCGTTAAGCCGAGAAGCATACCTGTAACGACAGAAGAAAAATCAAATTCGTTCAATATGCTTTTTATATCTTTTTTAATAATCAAATTATAAACAATTTCAGATGCAACTGAAGATAAAACCGATATAAAAACCCATAAAAACGCTTTAACCCCGAAGAAAACTATTCCGGCAATATACGTAGGAAGTAGGGCAATGCAAACGTTTAACATTATAAAGCGTGTTGAATAAGGTGTTTTTATATGTGGAGATGCTGAAAATTTAACTAAACCGTTTAACATTTTGCTTTCATCTCCTTTATTTTTGCTTTTGCATACTGAATATTTTGAACGATAGGGCGTTTTGCAGGACAATTAAATGCGCAAGAGCCACACTCAATACAATTCATTGCACCGTATTTTTCGGCATTTTTAAAATCACCGCAAAGAGCATAGGTTTCTATATACATAGGCATAAGCCTCATAGGACAGTTTTTAGCACATTTTGAACAATTTATGCAATTCGTCGGCATATCCGTATTCGTTTCACTATTTGCTAAAAGTAACAATCCCGAAGTGGTTTTTACGGTGTAGTAGTTTAAGTTAATAAGTGCTCTACCCATCATAGGTCCACCTGAAATAATTTTAGCAGGCTGTTCTTTTAGTCCACCGCAAAAAGAAATAATATCTTCTAAAGGCGTTCCGATAGAAACAAAAAGATTTTTTTGTTCGTTTACGGCAAGCCCGCTCACCGTCATAACTATATTCGTTAACGGTTTGTTTAATTCAACGGCTTCATATATAGCAATAACGGTTTTAATGTTTTGAACGCAACAGCCAACGTCAAAAGGCATTTTACCGCAAGGAACTTTTCTTCCGGTAGTGCAGTAAACCAAATGTTTTTCCGAGCCCATAGGGTATTGCTTTTTTAGAAGCACAACGTCAATGTCGTTAAATTTTGAGAAAATTTCAATAGCCTTCGGTTTATTTGCTTCAATACCGATAATAACGTTCGTTATGTTTAATGCTTTTGCGGTATACTTTATACCTTTATAAATATCTTCTGCTCTTTCAAGCATAAGCCTGTAATCACAATTTAAGTAAGGTTCGCATTCAGCCCCGTTTATAATCAAAGTATCTAATTGAGTTTTAGGCGATAATTTAACTGCAGTAGGGAATCCTGCTCCGCCTAGACCGACTATTCCGGCTTCTCTGATTCTGTTAACTAACGAAGCGGGTGAAAAATCTTCAAGTTTATCTAAAAGTTGTTCTTCGTTTAGACCGTTGTTTGCAATTTTTATGTATGTTTGTTTTGCGCCCATTCCGTTCACAATTTCAAGAATATCTTCAACTGTTCCTGAAATAGAAGAATAAACGTTTGCGGAAACGGCACCGCTTTCTTTAGCGATAAGCGTGCCTTTTTTTACCTTGTCACCAACGTTTACGATAGGAGTAGCAGGGGCACCGATATGTTGTGATAAAGATATAAATACACTGTTCGGTGTGTTTATGGTTTCTATTTGCTTTTCTGAAGTTAAGCTTTTTCTATCCGGGATATGAATACCGTAACGGTATTTTTTTCCTTTAATAATGCTCAAAAAAGTATTCTCCTTTAATTAAAAGTATGTATAACGTTATCTGGCAAAAACCTAATAACCAAATAAACGGCAAAACCGATAATAAGCCCTGTAACAAAAGCAATAATTGATAAATACGGTAAATACAAAAAGTAACTGAAACTACCGTTTATTAAACAGAATACAGTGTTTTGAATAAACGTGTTTATCACAGCGCCTAAAACGCTTATTGCAACTATTGAAAAGCTTTTAAAGAATCTCAAAAAAATTATTTCAACCGTTAAAGAAATAATTCCTGATGGCAAACTGTATAATACAGCCGATATGTTGCCGATAAAGATGCTCCCTAAAATTATTTTTATAAACAAAACGGCATAGGCATATTTTTCATCAAGTATTATAAGCACAAGTAAAATAAATACGTTTGATATCCCCATCCTTGCCCCCGGAATAAACAGTGGGGGAAAAAGGCTTTCTAATATGAAAGATATTAAAGCAAACGACGCTAAAATACCCGATAAAACTATTTTCTTAAGTGAACCTTTCATTATCCACCTACCACAGGGTCAGTAAAGCTACGCTCTAAAGAAAGTATTTCAAGATTATGCGGTAAACAAATTATAGAACCGCTTTTTTTCAGATAAGGGAAGGAAGTGCAATCATGGCTATTTGAACAGTTTGCTTCGCTGACTTTAACGGAAAAATCGGTTAAATCAACACGAATAATATTATATTCGGTTTTTTCGTTATCAATGAAAACGGTTATATATTCAAAATTATCTTTTTTATCTGTTTCTATTTTGTTTTTATATTCGTCTATAATTTCAATTTTATCATTGTAAATATAGGTTAAAACCGTTTTATCGTTTATATTAACTATAAACCCGTTCGTTTCTTTTTTATTTGGAAGTATTATGCAGAAGATAAATAAAAACACGACTAATAAAATCACTAAAGAATAAATTATTATATCAAAACGTTTAAAAGGTTTTGATGCTTTAATGTTTTCGTAATAGTGTTTTTGCAAAATCTATACCCCTTTTATATCATAACAAAAATTGCAAAATAAATCAAGATTATAAATTGTAAATATATGTTAAATATATAATAATTTAAAATATAATAAAAAATATGTAAAACAACAAAAAGAGTACACCTAACGTCGCTTTTCTCTAATGGAAAAGCGACAACTAAATAAATCCGCAAGCGGATTTGTGATATTCGCCTATCGGCGAGTGATATTTCCTATCGGAAGTGATATTTGCCTTCGGCAAGTTGTGGATTTATTTAATATAACTTTGACTGAAAGTCAAAATAT
>JAZLMT010000126.1:0-3602 GCA_045598745.1 Christensenellaceae bacterium | reverse complement strand
AGGGGAAACAGATGAGCACAGTTAGAGTTGGTGAAAACGAAAATTTAGATAGTGCATTACGTCGTTTTAAGAGAAAATGTTCTCGTGACGGTATTATCGGTGATATGCGTAAAAAAGAATTTTACGAAAGCCCTTCCGTAAGAAGAAAGAAGAAGTCAGAAGCAGCTAGAAAGAGAAGCATTAAAGGCTAAACAAAAGAAACCTACTAAAGATTTTAGTAGGTTTTATTTTTGCAAAAAATGTCGTAATATGTAGAGAGAATAGTATGTCAGGTGAAAAATCATTAAAAGAATATTGTAAAGAAGCAAAAAAGCGTTTAAAAACAGGTTTTTGGGAAAATTATAAAAAAGACTTAAACGAAAGCATAATAGAAGCAGAAAAAGCGGGAATTTCCGAAAATAAGGTTAAAGAATATTATATTGTCAAAGCCAAGCAAGAAATAAAAACCAATTCAAACGAAAACGAAGAGTTTTATCAAAAGGTTAAAAAGATACTTTTGGAAGAAGGAGAAGTATCTAACGCCATAGGTAGATTGACCGATAAAAAATACTTTGAAAGTTTATCTTATGACGAAAAGCAAAGATATACCCTTTCTATTTCGGAAAAATATCTAAAAGCAGTTGAAAGATTTAATAAAGAAATGGAAGTAATGGGTAAAATTTAGCTTAATTTCTCATAGAAACCAAGGCTTATAAGTAGGGCAGTGTTCACTTTTTTCATAGTGGTATCGGGAAGTTCGCCGATTTTTTCCTTAAGCCTTTTTTTATCAAGCGTTCTGATTTGTTCTAAAAGGACGATAGAGTTTTTAGGAAGCCCGAAGTCGTTTGAAGCGAGTTCAATATGGGTTGGAAGTTTTGCCTTTGTCATTTGACTTGTTATGGCGGCGGCAATAATGGTTGGGCTATACTTGTTGCCGGTATTATTTTGAACGATTAAGATAGGGCGAACGCCCCCTTGTTCGCTTCCGACGACAGGGCTTAAATCAGCATAATATAGTTCACCGCGTTTAATCATAAATAACTCCGGAAATTAGTGTAGAAATACAGTATTATTATATGTAATTCAACTAAATTTTGTTTTTCGTTATTTACATTGTTGCCAAAATAAAAATTTTTATTCTAAATAAAAAAAGTCACGGTATACCGTGACTTTTCCTTTTAGGTTAAATTAGAAAATCTCATTTATTTCTTTAACGTTTTTTATGGTGTAGGTAGGCTTATCAACAGATTTAGTTGCTTCTTTTAAAGTTGTTTCACCGCTTAACACCAAAACGGTATCGATTTTTGCGTTTATACCCGAAAGAATATCGGTATAAATTCTGTCGCCGACTAAAACTACGTCTTCTTTAGAAACGTTTTCTTTTTTTATAACTTCTTCAATCATAAAGGCGTTCGGTTTACCAATAAAAACAGGTTTTTTGCCTGTCGCTTTATCTAAAGAAAAACACATTGAACCGCAATCGGGAATAAACCCGTCTTCAGTAGGGCAAACCCAGTCCGGATTAGTGGCGTAGAAAGGCAAATCAAGTTTAAGCATTTTGCAGGTGGTTATAAGTTTTTTCATAGTGAGTTCGGTATCAAACCCAACGCAAATACATTTTGCATTTTCGTTATACCTTGTAGTAACCTTGATTTTTTCCTTCTTTAAGTTTTTAATAAAAGATTTTGTTCCTTGCACGTAGATAAGTTCGCCGTAGAAATTATCTTTTAGGATAGCTATAAGTGCGTCGGTAGAAGTATAAAAATTGTTTTTATCGGCTTCAATTCCCATTTTTGTAACTTTATTAAGGTAGGAACTTATACCTTTAGAAGAGTTGTTGGAAACAAAAATGTATTTAGCACCTGTTTTTTTGATATTGTTTAAAAGCGGAATCGTCCCGTCAAAGATAGTATTTCCTAGATAAATAGTTCCGTCCATATCAAAAAGCCATAATTTTTTATTTTTTAACGACGAAAAATCTTTTTTGAATTCATCAACCATAAATCACCTAAAAGTTATTATATCTTAAAAAAAGCAATAAATCAAATTTATTTAAAAAAATAATATCAAAAATAAAATTAATGTGATATGATATATCTAGGTAAAAAATATGGAATTATTAAAAAATTATTTTTGTTCGTGCGGTAAAATTCACACAGCGTCGGTTGATGAAGTTATTTGTAAAAAAGATGCGATCAACGATTTACCGAAAATACTTAAAAAATATAATATAAAAAAGCCGTTTGTTATTTGTGATAAAAACACTTTTTCGGCATGTGGCGAAAAAGTTGTGTATTTGATAAAAGATTATACCTTGTTTTGCTTTGAAAAGGAAAGGTTAGAGCCTAACGAAGAAAACGTTGGTTCAGCTATTTTGCACTTTGATAAAAGTTGTGACGGAATTGTTGCAATAGGTTCGGGTGTTTTGAACGATATAAGTAAAATCGTATCAAACGTAACAAATCTTCCGTATATAATCGTGGCAACAGCACCGTCAATGGACGGATTTGCGTCAAAAACGTCTTCAATGAGTAGGGACGGGTTAAAAATATCACTTCCAAGTAGATGTGCAAACGTTGTTATAGGAGATATTAACGTATTAAAGAACGCACCTATAAAAATGATGCTATCGGGGCTTGGTGATATGATAGCCAAATACGTTAGCATTTGCGAGTGGAGAATTGCGCATGAAATAACAGGTGAATACTATTGCGAAGAAGTGGCAAATATCATAAGAAAAGCCGTAAAAAAGTGCGTAGATAACGCAAAAGGTTTACTAAACAGGGAAGAAAATGCCGTTTCGGCTGTTTTTGAAGGATTGATTTTGGGTGGCGAATGTATGAACTATGCAGGTTGTTCCCGCCCGGCATCAGGTGTTGAACATTATTTTTCACACGTTTGGGATATGCGTGGGCTTGAATTTAATACGCCGTGTGATTTTCACGGTATTCAATGCGCTTTGGGAACGCTTTATGCTGTAAAATTATACGAAAAAATATTAAACGTAAAGATAGATAAAGAAAAGGCGATAAAAGAGTTCAATGCCTTTGATTATAAAGAATATTGTGGTTTTCTCCGTTCGTTTTTAGGTAGAAGTGCAGAATCAATGGTAGCATTAGAGAGTAAGGAAGGGAAATACGATAAAAACAAATTTATTGACAGATTAGATATTATAATATCTAAATGGGATAAAATAAAAGAGATAATAAAAGAAGAACTTGTTCCTTTAAATGATTTGCAAAAGCTTTATAAAGAAATAGGGTTGCCACTTTCAGTTAAAGAGATAGGGTTAGATGAAAGTATCGTAAAGGCAACATTTATAGCGACGAAAGATATAAGGGATAAATACGTTTTATCAAGGCTATGTTTTGATTTGGGGATAATTAAAGAAAAGATGATTTGATATGGAAGAAAATAAATACACGAATAAAGATTTATATAATAAGCAGTTGGAAACGTTAAAAATCTTTTTAGAAAAGAATTTATTAACAAAAGAACAATATGAATACGAACTTAAGGTGCTAAAAGAAAAGATGATAATAAAATAAATTAAAGTTTAATTTTTAACATTATTTAGTTCAAAAAGAAGTATATAAAGAAACAATATATTTTAATAATGTTAT
>JAZLMT010000125.1:0-2891 GCA_045598745.1 Christensenellaceae bacterium | reverse complement strand
AACTCGTTTTGCATATCACTTTTAACCACAGAGTTAAAAATATAACTATTATATCTTTTGTGGACAAGAAAAGCCCACTATATTTCGCAAAAATGCGAAGTATAGTGGGCTATACTTTTTTAATAAGTTTATTTTCCCTATAAGAAGACACCTTTTGCCTTCTTTTTTTGTCCTATTTATCGTTTATCGTATATTTATAAAGTGAAGATTTACTAACTCTCCTTTCTTTTGCAACAGCCTTTAACGCTTCTTTTTTATCCATACCCATTTTTAAATAATGATTGATATGTTCTTCTTCACTTAAACTTAAAAGCGGATTTTTATTTTGACCTTTCTCTACGACTAAAACGTATTCACCCTTCGGTTCACCGCTCAAATTATCTTTTAAGTTAAACCTTTCTATGCTTTCATACATTTTGGTTATTTCTTTAACGGCAACAGCCGTTCTATCACCGAACACCGAGTATATGCTTTCTATATCCTTCTTTATATTATGCGGGGCGGAATAGAAAATAACTGTCATATCAAGATTTTTATACTTCTCTAAAAACTCTTTCCTATCGCTTGCCTTTTCGGGTAAAAACCCTAAAAAGCAAAACCTTGAAGCATCAAGCCCCGATAAAACCAAAGCCGAAACACAAGCACAAGCCCCGGGAATAATAGTAAATTCCAGCCCTTCTTCTATAAGCATTGATGCCAAAATATTTCCCGGATCTGAAATAACGGGCATACCGGCATCGGAAATTACTGCAATATTTTTTCCTTGCTTTAACTTCTCTATTATTTTTTCACCACTCTTTCTTTCGTTAAATTTATGATAAGAAAACAACGGCTTACTTATATTATGGTGCGATAAAAAAGTTAAAGAGTGGCGTGTGTCTTCACAAGCGATTTCGTCAACGGAGTTTAATACTTCCAAAGCACGAAGCGAAATATCTTTTAAATTTCCAATAGGCGTTGCAACAAAATATAACATACTAATTTTTTATTTGTGGCAAAACCTTTAATCCCGGTTTTCCACCTTTAACCCCCTCAACCAAAACTAAATACGGCTTTTCCCCACCGCAAACAAATTGCATTTTCTTCGGCTCTATATTATTTTCACGCATCAAATAAAATATATCACAAAGCCTGTCTGCACGGTGAACAAGATTTATTCTTCCGCCGTATTTTAAACACTTTTTTGCACTTAAAATAAGTTCTTTTAACGTTAAACTTTTTTCGCTTTTACATAAACTTATACCATCGTCTTTTGCACTTTCGCCACAATTTATATCCATATACGGCGGATTGCAAACGATAAGCGAAAACTTTTCGTTAAAACTGTTATCTATATCTTGAAGCCTACAATTAACGCCACTAAACACATTTTCAAGTTTGTTATATTTAACGGTTTTCATTGATAAATCAAAAAGTGATTTTTGCATTTCAAAAAAAGTTACGCTTTTTACCGTTTTGTTTAATGCAAATAAATGAAGCCCAACAATACCGCTACCCGAACAAAAATCGGCAACCACGTCTTCCTTTTTAACTTTAGTAAAGCGTGACAAAAGAACCGAATCGGAAGTAAAATGATACAGTTCGTCATCTTGATATATTTTTAAATTGTCAATTTGTAAATCTTCTAATCTTTCCATATTATTGAAACCTTCGTAAAAAGAAAGGCACGATAAATCGTGCCTTACCAAAAGTATCCTTTTAATTATTCTTCAGCGATTGCTTCAACTGGACAACCTGCTGCGCAAGCACCACAACTTAAGCATTGTTCCGGATCAATGTTGTATTGTGTATCGCCTTGGCTGATAGCACCACATGGGCATGTATCTGCACAAGAACCACAAGAAATACATTTGTCACTAATTTTATATGCCATTAGAGTCCACCTCCTATAATTTTCTTATTTATTATATCACAATTTTTATTTTTTGTAAATGCTTAATCCAAGATTTTCTCAATCTCTTCCATATTCTCAACGTCGTCATCACTATCGTTGTTATCTTGCTTTCTTGCAAAAGTTAATCTGTCAACAGGGAAATCCTTATAAACTTCGCTTCCGTCAGACTTTGAAATCTTTACCTTTGAAATAAGTTTTAACATATCGTTAGAAATAACAACGCCGTCCCCATCAGGTGTCCCTACCGTTCCGCCGAGTTTTGGCATCTTTTTATATACTTCTGCATAATAATCGTTTTCATATTCCAAACAGCACATAAGCCTTCCGCAAAGCCCGCTAATCTTGCTTGGGTTAAGGTGAAGACCTTGATTTTTTGCCATCTTAATAGAAACCTTTGCAAAATCGCCCATACACGAAGAACAACAACAAGCCCTACCGCATGGTGCAATACCGCCTAAAATCTTCGTTTCGTCTCTAATACCTACTTGCCTTAATTCTATACGAACGTGGAATTTTGTTGCTAAATCTTTTACAAGTTCCCTAAAATCTATTCTTCCTTCGGCAGTGAAATAGAACACCAATTTCTTCCCGTCAAAAGAATATTCGGCACCGATAAGTTTCATGTCTAGTTTATGTTCTTTTATTTTTGTTTCGGTAAACTCCAAAGCATCTGGAATCTTTGCTTCGTTTTCCTTCATAAGTTTTTTATCTTTTTCGGTTGCTTTTCTTACGATAGGCTTAAGCGGATGAACAATCTCTTTATCATCAACTTCCTTTAAGCCGAAAACGACAGTGCCGTATTCTTGCCCTTTTGCCGTTTCTACAATAACGCCGTCCTTTTCGTTATAAACATCATTATCGTTTGCCGGAGAAAAATAATATACTTTTGCAGTATTCTTAAACTTAACTCCTATAATTTTTGCCATTTATATTTCCCCTCCAAAATTTGAAACAGCACCCACTCGGTAAGCATTGTTTCGTTTGCATTAAAGTTTCT
>JAZLMT010000124.1:0-5748 GCA_045598745.1 Christensenellaceae bacterium | reverse complement strand
GCTTATGAGTGCGGAATATCTTTTTAGCGAAGGTGCAAAAGACGTTATTTTATGCGAACGCGGAATAAGAACTTTTGAAACTACTACAAGATGCACTTTAGATTTATCTTCACTTCCTTCAGTTAAAGCATTGACGCATTTGCCTATAATAGTTGATCCGTCTCACGCAGTCGGAAAGGCAAGTTCCGTTAAACCGCTATCTTTAGCAAGCGCAAGTTGCGGGGCAGACGGGCTTATGATAGAAGTTCACAACAATCCGCCGTTTGCACTTTCAGACGGGGCACAAGCAATACTTCCAAAAGAATTTAAGAGCATAGTTAAAGATTTGAATAAAATATTGCCGGTTGTAAATAAAAACATAATCAAAGGTTAAAATGCAAGAAATTTCAGTTAATTCTTCTAAACCATATTCCGTTTTGTTTTTAGAAGACGAAAAAGAATTTAATATTTTAGAAAAATTCGTTAGCGGTAAAATTGCAATTATTTCCGATAAAAACATTTTAAAATTTTATCCTGATTTTTTAGATAAATTTTTAAGTGATAAACAAGTTTTTCACTTTACGGTAAATAGCGGTGAAAAAAGTAAAAAAGAAAAAACGGTTTTTAAGATACTTGATTTTTTATCTAAAAACGAATTTTCAAAAGCCGATACTTTAATTGCCTTTGGCGGTGGCGTTATTGGGGATATCGTTGGATTTACCGCTTCAATATATCTACGTGGCGTTTCTTATATATATATTCCAACGTCGCTTTTATCTATAGTAGATTCTTCTATCGGCGGGAAAACGGCAATTAACTTAAAATACGGCAAAAACCTTTGCGGAACTTTCTATAATCCGAAAGCCGTTTTAACTTTTACCGAATTTTTAAAAACCTTGCCTAAAAAAGAAATGAACAACGGGCTTGGGGAAATTATTAAATACAGTTTTCTTTCTAATAATATCGTCTTTGATAAAATTGTTGATAAAGATTTGATTTTATCCTGCATAAAATTCAAAAAAGAAATCGTTGAAAAAGACGAGTTTGACTATAACGAAAGAAAAATTCTAAATTTCGGGCACACCTTCGCACATGCGATAGAAAAGGCATCAAACTATAAACTTTCACACGGGGAAAGTGTTTTTCTCGGGATATATTATTCTCTTATCATCTCTAAAAAAATATCAAACTTAAACGACGGCTCTATGCTTAAATATAAAGAATACGGCGAGTATTTGGAAATAAAACCACAATCGTTTAACAAAGAAAAACTTTTTGAATTTATAAAGCACGATAAAAAACGCGCTAACGAAAACATAGATTTTATTATTTTAGATAAAGACGGAAAACCGCAAATAAAAAAACTGTCTCTTGAAGAAATAAAAGGGCTTATATAATGGATATAGAAGTCAATAAAAGTTCAATAAACGGTTGCATTACCGCACCACCTTCAAAATCTTATGCACATAGAGAAATTATATGTGCATTTTTAAGCAACAGCGAAACAACCGTCTACAATATAGGTTCAAGTTCTGACGTTTTAGAAACTGTTTCCGCCCTTAAAGAAGTCGGCGCAAACATAACTATAAAAGACGGTAACTGCTATATAGGTAAAAGCGAACTGAAAAAAAGTGCGGTGATTAAAATAAACGAAAGCGCATCAACCTTTCGTTTTCTTCTTCCCGTTTTTTGTGCCTTGGGAATAAAAGCAAAATTCGTTTTAGGAAAACAACTTGAAAAAAGACCAAACGAAATGTTTATCTCTTTGCTTAATTCTTTCGGTGCAGACATACAAGATTTTAAAATAAACGGCAAACTTAAAGCGGGAACGTTCTTTTTAGATGCTTCACTTTCTTCACAATTTATATCAGGGCTATTATTCGCCTTGCCACTATTAGAAGAAAAAAGCGAAATTATCTTTACAAAAAAACTTGTCTCTACCGGTTACGTTGATATAACTTTAGACGTGTTATCTTCTTTTTCGGTATTCCCGAAAAAAACCAAAAACGGATTTACTATAGAACCGGCAAACTATATCTCTATAAAAGAAATAACCGTAGAAGGCGATTATTCATCGGCATCGGTTATGCTGTCTTTAGGCGCAATAGGCGGAAACGTCAGCATCGTCGGGCTAAAAGAAAACTCGTTTCAGGGTGATAAAAAAATTATAGACGTGCTAAAAAAATTCGGTGCAAAAATATACTTTTTTAACGGCATACTCAAATGCGAAAAAGATAAACTTAACGGCATCACCGTTGACGTTGAAAATATTATAGATTTAGCCCCTGTTATCGCCGTTATAGGCGCATTTGCCTGTGGAAAAACAACGCTTGAAAACGTTATTAGATTAAAAATAAAAGAGAGTGATAGGCTTAAATCTATCATTGACTTTTTAACGAAAGCAAACATTAAAACGGAACTTAAAAACAACGCTTTAACCGTTTTCGGCGGAAAGGGAACAGTAAATAGTTTTAACACTTTTTCCGATCATAGAATAGAAATGGCAGAAGTCGTTTTGTCTACCTTTTTAGAAGGCACGTCTATTATTAAAAACGCTTTCAACGTCAATAAGTCTTATACCGATTTTTATGATGATTATAAAATTTTGGGTGGAAATATAAATGTCAAAGTTTAACGGCAAAAAATTGAAAATAGAAATAATAGGTGAGTCCCACTCTAAAGAGATTAAAGGTATAGTCAAAGGATTAAAGCCCATAAAACTTGACTACGAAAAACTTTATTCTTTTTTAAGTAGAAGAAAAGCAAACGGCGAAAGTTATTCAACACCACGAACAGAAAAAGATATTCCGTATTTTTATAAAGTCAAAAACGGTTTAGTAAAAAACAAACTTATTTTTACGATAAAAAACGAAAATATAAATGCCGAAGATTATTCGTTGTTATACGGAATTCCACGCCCGTCCCATGCAGACTATACTTCTTATTTAAAAGACGGAACGCTTGATTTCAGCGGTGGCGGAAGATTTAGCGGAAGATTAACTTTACCACTTTGCGTTATCGGTGGAATTTGTATTCAATATTTGGAAAATTTAGGAATAAAGATTTGTTCGTATATTGCAAGCGTTGGCTCTATAAAGGCAACAAGTTATAAGGATTGCACGTTAAGTTACGACGATATTATTGAAAAGCGCCAAGGTTTTCCTTCGCTGTCAAATAAAGAAGAACTATTAAAAGAAATTGAAAACGCCAAAAACGACGGCGATTCCGTCGGCGCAAAGATAGAGTGCATAATATATAATCTTAAAGGTGGAATAGGCGACAATCTATTTTCGGGTTTAGAAGGTAAAATTTCATCACTTCTTTATGCTATCCCTGCAGTTAAAGGCGTTGAATTCGGGCTTGGCTTTGATTTCGCTTCTAAAAACGGAAGCGAAGTTAACGACGGCTTACGTTATTACAACGAAAAGATAGAGTTTCTTTCAAACAACAACGGCGGAATTTTAGGTGGAATTTCAAGCGGTGAACCTATAACGATAGGCATCGCAATAAAACCTACTCCGTCAATAGAAAAAGAACAAGAAAGCGTAGATTTAATAAACAAACAAAACGTTAAAATAAAAATAAAGGGAAGACACGATTGCTGTATTGCCATAAGGGCTTTACCCGTTATTGAAAGCGCAGTAGCAATAGCAATATACGATGAATTAGTAAAATGAAAGATTTAGAATTTTATAGAAAGAATATAGACAAGATAGATAAAAAACTAATCAAGGTTTTAGAAAAAAGATTTGATATAGTAAGCGAAATTGCCGAATATAAACTTGCAAACGATATTGATATAGAAAACACTTCACGCGAAAGTGAAATTTTAGATAAAGTGCAATCTATTGCAAATCCCGAACAAGCAGAATATATCGTTGAATTATATAAAACTTTATTTTCCGAAAGCAAAAAATATCAAAAGAAATTAAATGAGGAAGTGAATAGATGAATTGTTGTTTGATAGGCGAAAAACTTTCACACAGCTATTCAAGTGAAATTCATAATTTTTCCGATATAAACTATTCTTTGGAAGAAGTTAAAAGGCCAGATTTAAAAAATTTTTTAAAATCCGCTAATTATCAAGGTTACAATATAACTATTCCGTATAAAGAGATAGTTATTCCGTATCTGGACTATATTGATAAAACGGCTTCAGAGATAGGCAGTGTCAACACCATACTCAAAAAAAACGGGAAACTTTACGGATACAATACCGATATTTCTGGGTTTTCAAAGGCACTTGAACTTAATGGAATTAACGTTGAAAATAAAACGGTTGCAGTTTTGGGAAGCGGTGGAACTTCTAAAACGGTTTGCTATTATTTAAAAGAAAAAAAGGCTAAAAAAATATATGTAGTCAGTAGGAACGGTGAAATCAATTACAGTAATTATAATAACAAAATAAACGATGCCGAAATTCTTATAAATGCAACCCCCGTCGGTTCTTTCCCTAAAAACGAAAAGGCACTTGTCAACTTAAAATACTTAAAAAAATTAAAATTCGTTTTTGATTGTGTATATAATCCGTTTAGAACAGATTTGCTTCTTCAGGCTGAAAAATTAAAAATCAAATATTCAAACGGACTTACCATGTTGATTTTTCAAGCATTTTTTTCCGAAGTGATTTGGGGCAAAATAAATGAAGACGAAACCGTGTTTGAAAAAATTTTATCTAAACTTAACAAAAAAAAGAATATCGTTTTAATAGGTATGCCGTCTTGCGGAAAATCAACCGTAGGAAAACAGCTTGCAAAAAAATTAAACATGCCTTTTTTTGATAGTGACGACGAAATTGAAAAAACATTTAAAAAATCTATACCCGATTATATAAAAACTTTTGGTGAAAAAAGTTTTAGGGAAGTAGAAAGTAAAACGATCTATGCAATTTCTCAATATCGGGGCGCAGTAATTTCCGTTGGCGGTGGCGTAGTTTTAAATGAAGAAAATATAAACAACTTAAAACAAAACGGAATTATTTATTACATAAAGAGAAAAAATAAATTTTTAACGACGAAAAACAGACCTATTTCACAAGAAAAAACAATCAAAAAAATATTTAAAGAAAGAAAAAAACTTTATTATCGGTCAATGGATTTTTGCATTGAAAACAACGATAATATAGAAAACTGCATAAAGAAGGTTATAACTCATTATGAAGATACTTGTTCTAAATGGTGCTAATCTTAATACTTTAGGATATAGAGAACCGGAAATTTACGGAAATAAAACTTATAAGGATTTAGTTTCCTTTATAAAAAAAGAAGCTAAAAAATTAAAAATAAAGGTAAAATGTTATCAATCAAACTATGAAGGCGCAATCGTAACCAAAATACAAAAAGCAAGAAATAAATTTGACGGAATTTTAATAAATGCAGGGGCTTATACCCACACAAGTATCGCTATTTTAGACGCTTTAAAAAGTTCAAATATAAAAACGGTTGAAGTTCACCTGTCAAATATAGATAATAGAGAAGATTTCAGACAAAAAAGTTATATCTCTTTATATGCAGAAAAAGTGATAAAAGGTAAGAATTTTGATGGTTATAGTGAAGGTTTAGCCTATTTTTTGCAAAAATAAGGTTCTCGTTTGTGCGAAATGACTTAAAATAAAAAAGTTTTTTATGCAATTTATATAATGTTAATTTTTTTGACATTTTTTGATAAGTTTTTTTTGTTTTACTATTGACATAATGATTATTTTATAATATAATATATAATGTATTACGAAAAGTAATAAATTTATAGTTTTTTAAGGAGAAAAACCCT
>JAZLMT010000123.1:0-5651 GCA_045598745.1 Christensenellaceae bacterium | reverse complement strand
AAAGCAAAAGTTTTTAATAATAAGGGACAGGGGTAAACTCTTTTCCGGAGTCGTTTTACCCCTATCCCTTAACCCAACCCCTTTCACAAACTCCTCAAAACCCCTAGCCCCTTAATCTTTAAGGGGAAGGAGATCACTTTTGTATTTCCCCTTAATCTTTAAGGGGAAGGGGATAAGATTTTTTAAGTTGCTACAAAATAGGATAAATATTTTATACTATTGCTTCAATCAGAGATTTAACGGCGAGTGCAAATAAAATAACGGCACCAACGTATTCAGCGTATTTACCGAAAACCTTACCTAAATATTTTCCGAAAATGAGTGCGATAGAAACTATTATAAAAGTTACCACCGCAATAATCAAAACGGCAATATATATGGAAAAAGAAAGTTCAAACGAAAGCGTAACGCCGATAAAAAGTGCATCAATACTAGTTGCAACACCTTGAATAAACAACAATAGAAAGGTATAGTTTTCTTTATTGTTATCAACTTCTTTTATTTCCGTTTTTTCTTTTATAATATCAAAAACGATTTTTGCGCATAAAATAAAGAATACACCTGCCGTAATATATCCCGAAAAGCCTTCAATACTGTCGGCAAAAGTAGAGCCGATAAAGTAGCCGATAAGTGGCATAATACCTTGAAAAAGAGCGAAAGCGATAGGCATGCTCCACTCTTTTTTCTTTGTTAAATTTTTACCGTAAATAGTGCAATTTGCGATAGTTAGGGCAGAAGCATCCATAGAAAGCGCAATGCCGATTAAAATCAAATCAAAAACGTTCATATAAAACCTTTTATGTAGTATATAAAATTATATTGCATTTGTCAAAAAAAAATGCTAAAATAATAAAAATGATAAAAATAACTAACGAGTGGGACGAAATATTAAAGGAAGAATTTTCTTCACCGTCTTATCAAAAATTAAGGGAATTTTTGAAGGAAGAATATTTTACCAAAACGGTATACCCACAAATGGACAACATTTTTAACAGTATGAAGTTGGTTGCCCTAAACGATATAAAGGTGGTAATTTTAGGGCAAGACCCTTATCATGAAGAAGGGCAAGCCATGGGGCTATCTTTTTCAGTGCCGAAAGGGGTAGAACTTCCGCCGTCACTTCAAAACATTTTCAAAGAAATAAAGCAAGAACTTTCTTTGGAAAACGATATAACGAGTGGCGATTTAACGTGTTGGGCAAAACAAGGCGTGCTACTTTTAAACACCGTGTTGACGGTTAGGGCGCACCAAGCAAATTCGCATAAAGGAAAAGGCTGGGAAGATTTTACCGACGGAGTTATAAAAAAGATTTCAGAGAAGACGGATAACGTTGCGTTTATGCTTTGGGGTGCAAACGCACGCTCAAAAAAGCAACTTATTGACGGAGAGAAACATTTGATTTTGGAGAGTGTGCATCCGAGCCCGCTTTCAGCATACAACGGATTTTTCGGGTGTAATCATTTTATTGAAGCAAACGAATATTTATTGAAACATAAAAAAGGATTTATTGATTGGAGTAAGTTATGAAATACATTGTAATTTTAGGCGACGGCATGGCGGATTATCATCAGCCGTCGTTAAAAGGTAAAACGCCATTGATAATTGCAAACAAACCTACTATTGACGGGCTTTGTAAAAATGCGGAAGTGGGGCTTTGCCGAACGGTTAATATCGGTATGAAACCCGGTTCTGACGTGGCAAATCTTTCCGTTTTGGGATACGATCCGAAAGAGTGTTATACAGGCCGTTCACCACTTGAAGCGTCAAGTATCGGAATAGTATTAAAGGATACCGACGTAACGGCAAGGGCAAATCTCGTTACGCTATCAAACGAAGATAATTTTGAAGATAAAACAATGATAGACTATTCAAGCGGAGAAATAACTACCGAAGAGGCAACGGTTTTAATAAACTATCTTGGTGAAAAATTAAACAACGACAGATTAAAACTTTATAGCGGAATAAGTTATAGGCATTGTTTGGTTATGGATAAAGGCGTTGTTACAAACGACTTAACGCCACCGCACGATATAACGGGCAAAAAAATCAAAGACCATCTTCCAAAGACGGAAAACGGAAAACTTTATTTAGATTTAATGAAAAAGAGCGTAGAACTTTTAAAGGACCACCCTATAAATAAAGAGAGAATAAAAAAGGGATTAAACCCAGCAACTTCACTTTGGTTTTGGGGCGAAGGCACTAAACCTAAATTGCAAAGTTTTGAAGATAGATATAACTTAAAGGGCGCAATGATTTCCGCCGTTGATTTACTTAAAGGCATAGGCAAACTTTCGGGCATGAAGGTTGTTGAAGTGGAAGGCGCAACGGGGAATTACGATACTAACTTTTCGGGTAAAGCGAAGGCATGCTTAGAAGTGTTAAAAAACGGATACGACTTTTGCTATATTCACATGGAAGCGCCAGACGAGTGTGGGCATCACGGCGATACGAAACACAAGATATATTCTATAGAGCAAATTGACGAAAAGGTTGTTAAGGTTATTAAAGATGAACTTGAAAAATCAGGCGAAAGGTTCAGAATGCTTATTTGCCCAGATCATCCAACACCTATATCTATTATGACGCACTGTGCCGATCCTATACCGTATTTGATTTACGATAGCGATTTATCTATTAAAGGTAATGCAAAACGTTATGATGAAGACGAAGCCGAAAAGTCAGGTATATTTATTGAAAGCGGTGTAGACCTTATGAAAAGATTTTTATCTAAATAAAACGAAAATTAAAACTTATTTATATATCACTTTCACTTCTTCTTTTGAATAAACTTTTTTATACGTAAAGTTTATATCGCTTTGTGAATCCTTTGCCCTTTCTTGCATTTGATTATAAATTTTATTTCTCAAATCTTGTTGTCTTTCTTTATATTGTAATTCCATGTTTGGATAAAAAGGGCCGTCAAAATAAATAACCGGTTTTGTCTTTCCGTTTCTTGTTGTTTTATAAACAGTTGTTTTGATAAAACAGGGCGCATTGAGTTTAGCGGGATAGGAAAAAGAAACACTACTAAAAGGTCTTATTTTATTATACTTCGGCCAAATATGTGCTTCTGGATAAATTGTTACACAATTTTTCTTTTTGTTTATATTATCAATAGCTTTTATAAAGCTAATAAATTGGTTTTTTGTTTGTGGAATCGGAAGCGCACCCAACCCTTTAGTCACCCATCTAATTCCGGTTATGTTTATTGCATCGGGATTGACCACGATATAGTTCTTCTTTGGGAAACAAGCAATATGACCCGTTACTGCATCTAAAAAATAACTCGTATGGTTAGAATAAATAAAACACCCTTGTTTTTTTGCCTGTTTTATAATTTTTTTATTTACAAGGTTTACTCCCATAATTTTTACAATCAATTTACATAATATTGTGATAGGATAATATAAAAAAACATTAAAAAAATTATATATTTTACTTTTAGGAAGATATTTCCAATTTGGTGGAGTTCCTTTTTGTTCTATATCGGTATTAGCAAAGTCGTCATTAATCTCATCATAAAAATAATAAGTTCTTTTCTTTGGCATAAATTATTCCTTTTTCTTTTGTTTTGCTGTTTCTATAAGCATTTGTTCCATTTGTTCCATACACTTTGTTTGGTCAAAGGAAGTGCTTTCTTTCAAATAGTTATCTCTTAATTCGGCTATTATTTCAGGGTGTTCGATAAAATAATCTATTTTTTTTGCTAAATCAACGCTATTATTAACTTTAAAAAGGCACCTATCGTCAAGTGCAAATTTTTTTGTAGCGCAACACGGAGAATTTGCAATTAACGGAACAAGCCCGCATGAAATTGCTTCTAGGCAGGATATTGCTTCTATTTCCGCATAAGCAGGGTGACAATAAAGGTCGCAAGAGTTTATTAGATTCAACAATTCTTTTCTCGAATAAAAATTTATTATAGGTTGATTTATTAAATGCTTTTTTGAATACTTTATTATGTCTTTTTTTGTTGGTCCGTCTCCGGCAAAGAAAAGTTGTATTTTATCGTTATATTTGGATTTGTTTACGGCTTTAAGTAAAACTTTATGAGATTTTTCTCTTGAAAGTCTTCCTGTAAACAAAATGCAAAACTTATCTTTAAACTCGGGCTTTTTTTCAACTTTCATTGGCTTAAACATATCGTTAACGCCATTTGAAATTACATAGCCGTTTGTTTTTTTGTTTATACTTTTTTCAAAAACATCTTTAATAAATTCGGTTGGATAATGAACGGCATCGGCATATTTATATAAATTGTTATAATACATTTTGTAGGTGTGCTTTTCGGCAATTTTACATTTTAGTATATGAAATTGTGCGGTAAAATTTTGCGCTTGTGCGTGAAAACTTGACGTTATCGGTATCCCTAATTGCTTAACGAATTTTGAGGTTTTTCTTGCAATAAATAAAGGCATTAAAATATGAACCACGTCTGCGTCTTTAACTGCTTCATAAATGATTTCTTTATCAAACCTTGGAAGAACTACGTTGTTTTTCTTTGCAAGATTATATATAAAATTGTTTTTAATTCTATTTAAAATATAATATCCTTTTTGACCTTTTTTATCTTGATCGGGACATACAACTTTAACTTCGTGCCCTTTGGATTTTAAGTAATTGATAAGATTTAGGCAAGCTATAGTTGTTCCGTTATTTGCTTCTCCTAATACTTCGGCAATAATTGTTATTTTCATAAGTATCTCCTTTTTTATTTAAATTTTAGGTTCTGGCTGTGAAAAAGTAAATAGAAAATGGGTAACGATAATGCGAGTAAACTCTATAATACGAAGAGGACAGTTCTTAAGAATTGAGAATTGGGGTTGACAAACTTGTCTTTTTATCATAAAATATAGATATGGAAAGAGATATTGAACAAAATATACAATTAAATTTAGTGGAACTTAGAAAATCCCATAAATTAAAACAGTCGGATTTAGCCGAGAAGATAGGGTATTCCGACAAGACGATAAGCCGTTGGGAAAACGGTTCTTCCGTTCCCGATATTGCGTCACTCAGTATTTTGGCTGATTTTTACGGCATAACTTTAGACGATATTGTTAAGGAAAACGCTATAAGCAAAGTGTCTATTGAAAGCAAACAAAAACAGAAGGAAGAAACTATCAATGAGATAGTTATGCTTTCACTTTCGGTTGTAACCGTATGGCTTCTTGCGGTCATTATTTACGTTGCAGTAAGTATAACCAAAAATATTCGGTTTTGGCAGATATGGATAATTGCAGTTCCCGTTTCAATGATTTTTCTTTATAGATTTAACAGAAGGACTTTGAATATTAGATTTGTTAATACGATTTTGCTTTCGGTAATTCTGTGGAGTATCGTTACTATTGCTTTCGTTATGACGTTGGAATTTGGGCTTTGGCAATTATATTTGATTCCTATTCCCGTTGAAGCCATGATTATAATTTACACGTTATTCGGAAAGCGTGGGAAGAGAGCAAAAAAACAAAAACAATAATATATCAAAGATTAAATAAAAGGAACCGAAAAAAGGTGTCTTCTCATAGGGAAAATAAACTTATTAAAAAGTATAGCCCACTATACTTCGCATTTGCGAAATATAGTGGGCTTTTCTTGTCCACAAAAGAAATAATAGTTATATTTTTAACTCTGTGGTTAAAAGTGATATG
>JAZLMT010000122.1:0-10655 GCA_045598745.1 Christensenellaceae bacterium | reverse complement strand
ATTGATTGAATCATGCTTTCAAATTCACGGAGTGTTGCGATATCGTTGAAAATTCTAACGAAATCGTCTTTAGAAAAGTTTTTCTTTTCATCTGCTATTGTCTTGTTGTAAACGTTTACAGGAATATCTTCAAAAGAGATTTTTCCGCTTGATCTTATAAATTTAGGATCAATAAATTCACATTTTGGCATTTTATATTTTCTCCTTATTAATTTTTATATTTAACTACGCTTGCCAAATGGCTTCACGCACAATTTCACATACCGTTGGGTGTGGGAATACTAACTTCTTGATGTTTTCAATATCAACTTCAAGGTCAACCATTGCTGAAACAGCAACGATAAATTCACCTGCATAAGAACCGATAATGTGTGCACCGATAAGTGTATTCGTCTTCTTATTGATAACTATCTTGCATATACCGTTTAAATCGGTATTTTCTGCAATATATCTACCGGAATAAGTCAATGGAATATTTACGCATTTAACGTCAATTCCCTTTGCTTTTGCACTTTCTTCCGTTTCACCAACAGAACCGACTTCCGGATTTGTATAGATAACAGAAGGAATAACGTTATAACGCATAATGTCTTTCTTGCCCATAATCGTATTAACGGCAACTTCTGCTTCTCTATATGCCGTATGAGCGAGCATAATCTTTCCGTTAACGTCGCCTACTGCATAAACGTTTGCAACGTTGGTTCTCATTTGATCGTCGGTAACGATTGCACCACGTTCAAGGTTAACACCGATATTTTCCAAACCGATATTTGCCGTTACAGCACGTCTACCGATAGAGCAAAGAATCTTTTCTGCTTTAACCTTTTCAGACTTGCCGTCCTTTTCATAAACGACACCGTCTTTCTCAACAGCGGTAACTTTAGCACCGAGTTTAAATTCAACGCCCTTCTTTTCAAGTGCTTTTTGTAAAATAGCCGAGCATTCAGCTTCAGTTGGACCTGCAATCTTGTTGAGCATTTCAACAACCGTAACCTTTGTGCCAACGCTTGAGAAATAACTTGCCATTTCCAAACCGATAACACCACCGCCGATAACGGTCATTGTCTTTGGTATAGAAGTTAAATCAAGAATTTCTCTATTAGTCATAACAACGCCACCTTCAAGATTTTCTTTAAGCCCCGGAATAGGTGGAACAACAGGCATAGAACCCGTTGCTATGATTAAACGCTTTGCAAGGAACTTATCGTTTCCTGCTTTAATGATAAAGCCTTCTGCATCTTTGCCTTCAATAAAAGCTTCTGCATTTAGCATTGTAACCTTATTTCTCTTTAACGTTGCTTTAACACCGCTAACAAGCATCTTTACAACGCCGTTCTTTCTTTCTACAACGAACTTTTGATCAATAGAAGTTTTTCCATCAATCTTAACGCCGTAGTTTGCACCGTGGTTAGCATAATCAAAAACTTTAGCAGAGTTTAAGAAAGTTTTGCTTGGAACACAACCTTCGTTTAAACAAACGCCACCAAATTCTCTCTTTTCAATAACCATTGTTTTAAGTCCCGCATGACCTGCACGTTCAGCTGCAAGGTATCCGCCCGGACCACCACCGATAACGATGACATCATAATTATCCATATTTTTAATCTCCTATAAATTCAATATTAAAGAGCGTGGTTATCAACTAAAAGATTCAAAGTGAAGTTTTCAAGATAATCCTTTAATTCCTTCAAGAATCTAGAAGCAGGTGCACCATCTAATGCTCTGTGGTCGTATGAAAGTGATAAAGACATAGCAGTATAAGGAATCATTTCTCCGTTCTTGCCAAGTTTTACTCTCGTTTCCATTGTGTTAACACCTAAGATACCTGTTTGCGGTGGGTTAACAACCGGTGTGAAACTTTCAATGCCGAACGTTCCTACGTTAGAAATCGTAAACGAACCACCGCTTAATAATTCAGGGTTGATTGAACCGCCGATAGCATCGGTAGAAATCTTCTTTGCGTTTACTGCAATTTCAGAAAGGCTCATCGTATCAGCACCGAAAAGTGTTGGAACTAATAAGCCACGTGGCGTGTCGGTAGCAATACCGATATTTGCGTGTTCAAAATAACGCATTGTATCGCCGTTGATTAAGTTTGCATTTAAATCCCTATGCTTTAAGATAACTCTTGATACGGCATAAGTGATAATGTTATTAACCGTAATATTTGGAAGTTTTAACTTTTCTGCATTATCCTTTAGATATTTTCTGAAGTTCATAATGTCAGTGCAGTCAAAAGAAAGCGTATGCGTAAGTTGTGCCATTGTAGAAAGTGAAAGAACCATTTGCTTTGCAATAACCTTTCTGATATTAGGCATCTTTTCGTCTTTATAAGCCTTAACGTCAACAGGTGCTTTAACTTCTGCCTTAACTTCTGCCGTAGCAGTAGCAGGAGCAACAGCCTTTGGATTAACGCTTGCTTCACGGATATCTCTTTCTATAATTCTTCCGTTAGGACCTGTAGGCGTAGCCATACTTAAATCAATACCTAACTTATTTGCTAAATTTTTTGCTCTAGGTGAAGCAAAAATTTTGCCGTCTGCACTTGCTACTGCCGTAGCCTTTGGTGCTTCTGCCTTAACTTCTGCTTTAGGTGCTTCTGCCTTTACTTCGGCTACTTGCGGAGCGCCTTTGCCTTCCGGTGCAAAGAAAGATACGTCATCACCCTTCTTACCGATAACACAAACGTTTGTAAGAACAGGAACTTCATCCCCTTCTTCACAGAAAAGTGCAAGAACTTCACCTTCAAATTCAGATTCTTGATCAAATGCAGATTTATCTGTTTCGTAAGAGAAAATAATATCTCCTTTCTTAACTTGATCGCCAACCTTAACGTTCCATTTCGTTAAGATACAACTTTCTACCGTTATACCTTGTTTTGGCATTAAAACGCCGTTTGAGGTTGCAGGTTTTTCGCCCTTTGCCTTTGGTGCTACTGCCGTAGCCTTTGGCGCTTCTGCTTTAACTTCTTCTGCTACAGGGGCTTTAGCACCGTTTGGAGCAAAAGAACTAACGTCTTCACCTTTTTTACCAATAACACAAACATTTGTTAGAACAGGAACTTCATCCCCTTCTTCACAGAAAAGAGCAAGAACTTCGCCCTCTACTTCTGACTGTTGGTCAAATGCTGACTTATCTGTTTCGTAAGAAAACAAAACGTCGCCAACCTTAACTTGATCGCCAACCTTAACGTTCCATTTCGTTAAGATACAACTTTCAACAGTAATGCCTTGCTTTGGCATCAATACTGGATTTGCCATATATATTTCTCCTTTAATTATTTTTTACGGTTTTATTGTTTTTTATTATATTTTCTTTGCGTTTGCTAAAACGTATTTTTCAGCTTCTTCGTTCCAAATACCGTTGTGCTTTTTGCAAATCTTATCAAGTTCTGCAAAGAACGGATCTGTTTTGCCCTTTTCTTCAAAGTCTGCAATAGCCGTCATAGGCATTGATACTTGTGTATAAACAAGTTTTTTAGCACCCTTTATGTTTGGAAGATTCATTGTTGTTTCAATAACACTGTCAAGACCGCCTACGTGTGAAATCATGATTGACGGATTGATTTTGCCTTCACCGGCAAGTTTAAGTGCTTCTCTCATATCTGCTTTGTTTCCGCCTGATGTTCCCGTAATTCTATGGAAAGCATAGTGAACGTCATAGAAATTAAATTTAGCAGAGAAGTCGTTCTTTAACGGGCCTGCAAAGAAGTTTAAGCAACCATAGTCGCCCAAAAGTGCATCACCTTGTTCTACGAGCGGAGCAACAGGTGCATAAACGAACACATCGTCATAGCCCTTGCCACCATTTAAGCTCTTGATATATTCAACAGGATTTTCTACTGTTGAAGTATTAACGTAAATAAGTTTAACGCCGTTCTTTTTAGCATCTTCAACCGTCAAAAGTGAAGCGGCTCTGTCAAGCCTTGCTTGGTCAATATCGGTAACAACCATAAGTGAAGGTTTTCTGTCACAGTGAATACCGTAGTCTACACAGCCGAGCCCCATAGGACCAACACCTGCTAAAATAGCAACTGCACCGCCTTCCTTAATTCCCATAACGTGTGAGTGGTTTTCATAGCAAGAGTGATAGTTTTCATGATAACCTGCAATAATACAACTCATAGGTTCTGCAAGTGAAGCCTTAAAGTATGCATCACCTTCATAAGGAATTAAACAATCTTTTTCCATAACTTCATTAGGAATAATAACGTAAGTTGCATCACCACCGATGTATTTATAAGAATATCCCGGAGCACCCAAGCCGTTCATAACAGGCTTATAGTCAATAGCAGGTTGAATACCGAACTTTCCACCTTCTTTGAACTTACCTTTCCATTTAGCACCAACCTTAACGATATCACCACAGAATTCGTGACCAACGATTACAGGATTTTTATCAATATCCTTTGGAACTCTCTTATGGTCAATACCTTGCTCTTGTGCCTTGAACGTTGACATACAGATACTATCTGATACAACACGTGCAAGAATTTCATCATCTTTAATTTCAGGAAGTTCAAATTCTTCTAAACGAAGATCTTCCTTGCCATAAAGTCTAACTGCTTTTGTCTTCATATTTTATTCCTCCATTTTTTTCAAATAATCAAAAGTAATCATTTTTCACAATTACCCATTTATACTTGTTATAGTATAACATATATATATACTTTTTGGAATAGTTGAAAATAAAGTTGCAAAATAAATTTATTTATGATACAATATGAACATAAATAATCATAAATGAACAATAAATAAATATTTGTGATTTTTGGGGTGAAAAAATGCTTACTTTAGAACGCCAAGAAGAGATTTTAGAGATATTAAACAGAAAAAAATCGGTAACCGTTGAAGAATTACAGGAAGAATTGTTCGTATCGGGCGCAACAATCCGCAGAGATTTGAGAACGATGGAAAAACAAGGCTTAATAATCCGTTCGCACGGCGGTGCAATGCCATTTAAATCAAGCAGTGAAGAATCCGCCTTTTCCGTTCGTGAACAAGAAAATATTACGGCAAAAAGAAAAATTGCAACTTTGGCAGTCGGGCTTGTTAAAAACGGAAATTCACTTTTCGTTGATTCTTCTTCTACAACGGGTTACGTTATGCCACTCCTAAACGATTTCACCTATCTTTCGGTTACGACAACGGGTATCAGAAACGCAATACTTCTTTCCCAAACAAACTCCGTTAAAATTTACGTTGCCGGCGGTTTGATTGAAAACCACTCCAACTCAATAACAGGCACGGATACAATGGACTACATTTCAAGAATTCATGCTGACCTTGCAATAATTTCTTGCATGGGGCTTGACTTAAAAGCAGGTTTTACCGATGCGCATATAGAACAATCAAAGTTAAAACAACTTATGCGAAAGAACTCTCAAAAAGTTGCGATGCTTATTGACAGCACCAAGTTCAATAAAACCTATATGAGCACCGATTTTTATTTTAACGACATTGATTATTTAATAACTGAAAAGATGCCGTCTAAAGAATATTTGGAACAAATTGCAAAAACAAAATGTAAACTTATAACCCCTGAAAATAATTTATTTTAATATTACTAAAAATATAAAGCCGTCTCCCCATTGAGAGACGGTTTTTTAATGAGTTGTATTTTATTTTTATTTTTATCGTTTAACCTATATTTATTCGGCATTTTCACTGAATTGTTTTTCGGTTTTTTTCAACGTTACGGCTAAAAAAATTGCTACTGCAATTATGACGACAATCCAACTTATAGGATAAGATATAAATATAGACCATACTTCTTTTGTTGCTTCAAAAACAAGTTTGATCCAAATAATTCTTAAAACGCACACTCCGAAAATACAAATAACCATCGTTATAAAACTTTTCCCGAGCGAACGCATGGAATAAGATAAAACGTCCATTATTCCGCATAAAAAATACGGCAAAGCAACAAAATATAATATTTGTTTACAATATAATATAACGTCTTTATCATCTGTTATTATAGTTAATAATAATGGACCTACAAACGTTATAGCAACGCCGAAAACGATGCCCACAAATGAAACGAAAATAATAGATTCAAGTATTATTCTTTTAATTCTCTTTAAATTTCTCGCCCCGTAATTTTGCCCCACGAAAGACATACAAGCAAGTGCTATTGAATTCATTGCAACGTAAACTATATTTGCTATTTGCATTTCATAAGAATATCCGCTCATAGCCTTTGCCCCTAAAGAATTTACAGATGATTGAATTATAACGTTTGATAGTGCAAATAAGCATGACTGAATTCCACTTGGAACACCTATTTTAACGAGCAAAATAAATTCGTTCAACTTAAATCTAATGTTTTTTATTTCTAATTTCACGTCGCCTTTATTCTTAAATAAAGTTATTAAGCATAAAACAGCTGCAACCCCTTGTGAAACGACTGTTGCAATTGCAACTCCTTCAACGTCCTTATCCAAAACCAACACAAAAAATATATTGAGTGCAACGTTTATAACTCCGCCTATTGAAAGATAAATAAGCGGTCTTACAGTATCACCAGCAGCCCTTAAAATAGACGCACAAAAGTTATAAACCATTATTATAGGCATACCTAAAAAATAAATTTTTAAGTATTTTACAGCCATATCCAAAACGGCCTCGTCACACCCCATCCAAATTAAAAAAGTTCTTGCACAAAAATATCCAACGAATAATAGAATAACGCCCGAAACAACGGCAATAAAAACGGAAAGCCCAACGTTTTCACGAACTTTTTGCCTGTTATTACCGCCTAAATACATAGCCACTATAACATTAGAACCAACGGATAAACCTATAAAAAGATTTATAATCAAATTGATTAAAGCACTGTTTGCACCAACGGCGGCAACCGCATTATCATTTACGAAAATTCCAAGCACAAAAATATCTGCTGCATTAAACAATAATTGCAGAATATTCATAAGCATTAACGGAACAGAAAATCTTACAAGTTTATTAAAGATTGTTCCGGTTGTCATATCCATTTCTAACTTTTTCATTTATCAATCTCTATATAATAATATTTTTAAAAGTGCTTTTTAGCCATATCTTTAAAAAACGCCACGATATTTCGTGGCGTTTTAATTTTGTTAAAAACTATTTAACAGATCTTCTGTATTTTTCTGCTTCCCAGTTATTGATAAAATCAACTTCTTTTTCGTTCATAGTTGAAATCGTTAAACCGTTATTCTTAACGGCACCAACAACGAATAAATATGCAGAAAGCGTTTCTTCAAGCGTTGTAGCTTTCTTTAAGTCTACGTTATACGTAACGCCACCGTTTGCAACAACCATTTGATCTGCATTAAAACGCAATAAGTTATTTAAGTATACAAGTTGATCCGGATAAAGCGGTGTCTTATCTAAAACTTCTATATTTAACGGATTGTTTTTAACGTAATCTAAAACAATCTTCGTTTGAGAAGCAAATCCACCGTTAACTTCTTTTAATTCAACCTTTCTGAAATTATCTTCCAACTTAAAATATTTTCTTATCGTTTCGTTAACGTCTGTATTTATATCCTTAACCCTTTGTAAATATTCACTGTTTACAACTAAACCGTGATTTTTCATAAAAATAACTTCAGGATAACGTTTAGTTTCTTTTATGTATTCGTCAATTTTCTTTTGCATTGCAAGGGTTAGTTCAAAGCCAGGGTTAATATAAGGCAAGAAAATAAATCCGTAATCTTTATCCTTAAATAACTTTTTAGCAATTTCTTCACCTTCTTCTGCACAAGTTAAAATATTTGCATAAACTGAATGAGTATGAATAACGTATTTTTTAAGTATTGCATGGAAGCCTACTTCTACGCTTGGACGAAGTGTTGGCATACCACTTAAATTTACAACGGAATTTTTTGAAACTTCTGCACTTTCTTTTTCGTAATCTTTTTTAACGCTTAAATCTACGCTGTTATAGTAATCGCAAATCTTCTTTTGATCAACGGCAACGAAAGCCGTGTTCATAGAAATATCAACTAATCTGTAACCTGATGCTTTAATAAGCATTATTCCGTTATCGTTTTTTACGGAAGTGTTTCCACCACCGCCTTGCGTGTAGTCTGCACGGCTACCTGCATATTGAGAAATATCAACTAAATCTCTAATGGTTTGTTCCATAATTTTTCTCCCCGATTTTTTAATCTTTTATATTAAATGCTTTGTTTATATCTTCAACTTCTTTATCGCTTATCATAACGATATCGCCTACCATTTTAGCGTGAATAATAGTGTTGGCGGTAAATTCCGCAACTTCAAGTTTATCAAACGCTTTGATAAGTGAATTACCCGTTGAAATAACGCTATCGTTTTCTACCATAACAACCGGCGACTTATCGGAAATTGTTTTTGAAATAAGTTCCGGATTAAGCACAGGCGTTCCAAACGGAACTCTACCTAACTCTCTCATTTCAATATACGATTCAGGAATCGTTCTTGAATCAATAGGCGTATGCGTAACGCCAAAGGCAAGTAAGTTTATAGGATGTGCTACCGTAATAGCGTTTATGTTTGGATGCTCATCATAAATAAGTTTATGAAGTTCTACCGAACGGCTTGGCTTTTTACCAGCTTCTCTCCAATTGTGTTCAATTCTTACGATATCTTCCGGTTCAATATATTTTCTGTCAACCCCACGTGGAGTGATAAGAAAACTATAATCGTTCAATCTAACCGAAAAAGTCCCTTGTGTGCTTGTAAACAAGCCTTGATCGTATGCCCTATGAATAAGCGTGCACATTTCTTTACGAAGCCTTCTTTCATCAGAACTAAATGACGTTGGAATAAACTCACTTAAAGAGATCATACCCTTTCTGCTGTTAATTTCAATCTGCTCGTCAGTAAGCGCTTCTGCTTTACCTAGAGTTGAAGCCGTGATAGAAAGATTTGCCGCAAAGTTAAGCGTTTCAAATTTCTTAAATGCGTTAAACAAGTTATCGGCACAACAAATAACGCCGTGGTTTTCCATAATAACTACGTTTAAGCCTTTTTTGATTTCCGCAACAATTCTTTGAGCTAAAGCGTCAGAGCCCGGAACTTCATAATCGGCAATACCAACTTTTCCGCATACAAAGTGTGGCGTTGGTATAATATTGATATTAGGAACCTTACGAATCAAACTGTATGAAACGAGAGCCGGTGGATGTGCGTGTAAAACAGCACTTACGTCAGGCCTTGTTTCATAAACTAATTTATGGAAAGGTAGTTCTACCGACGGCTTGTGTTTACCTATAACAGTTCCGTCAGGTAAAACTTTACAAATATCCGCAGGCGTCAAAGAACCTTTATCAATTCCCGAAGGCGTTATCCAAATATTGCCTTCACTGTCAAGTATAGAAAGGTTACCACCTGAAGTGGTGGTAAGCCCTTTTTGATATACTCTGTTAATAAGCAAAACTATTTGTTCTGCAGGGTGCATTAAGTTAAAGTTCATATAAAACAAACTCCTATTTTATTGTTTTCCTTATTATTATCTTTTTTATATAAAACTATTCTTCTAACAATAAGTTTTATTAAACTACATTTGTTGTCCGCCGGTAACGTTGATAGCTTGACCTGTCATATAGCTTGAATAGTCTGAAGCTAAGAATACCATAGCGTTTTCAATATCCGAATATTCACAACCACGTTTCATAGGAACTTGGTTAATATATTTTTGTTTAACTTCTTCTTCCGTAATACCTTGGTTAGCAGCATATTGTTTAAACAAACTGTTTACCCAAAGTGGAGAATTTAACATATTGCCCGGGCAGATACAATTTACCCTGACACCGCTTTCGGCAAATTCAAGAGCAAGTGATTGTGTTAAACCTACGCCACCGAACTTACTTGCAGCATAAGCACCGTTCTTAAATGAACCCTTTCTGCCTGACTTTGAGTTGATTTGAATAATTGAACCACTCTTTCTTTCAAGCATTGAAGGAGCAAAAGCCTTAACGACGTTGAAATATCCGTTTAAGTTAACGTTAGTAACCATAGCAAACATTTCAGGTGTTAAATTGTAGATATCACCACTCTTAACGATACCTGCGTTTGAAATCAAAACGTCAACCTTTCCCCATTTGTCAAGAACTGTTTTAGCCATAGCTTCGCATTGTGCAAAATTTGTTACGTCTACAGGAATAGCGATAGCATCAGAAAGTTTTGCAGCAACTGCTTTAGCACCTTCAATATTGAAGTCGCAAACAGCAACTTTACAACCTTCTTTATCAAGACGAAGAGCAAGAGCTTCTCCTAAACCTTGGCTTGCGCCGGTAACAACAGCAACTTTACCTTTTAAATTAAGTTCACCCATTTTTTTATCTCCTAAAATTTATTTTTTTATAAATTATTTTTCTATTTTATGGTATTACGACCATATTTAGAGAAAAATTCAATTCTCTCTTTAAGTGAAGGCATTTCTTTTAGCGTTTTTTCTCCGTATAATCCGTTTTCAATACCTTCTTTCGTTTCCCTTGCTTCATGCCCGATAAGCGTCCACGTAGAATCTATTAAGTGTGAATATCTTGGATCTGCCAAAGCCTTACATTCAAATTTTTGACGTGGAGAGTTAATATCTTCACCGCTGATTTGGAACATATTGTTTTCTTCACAATATCCCATCAATCTTTCAAGTTGAGCCGGAGTATTTCTCGTTGGCATAAA
>JAZLMT010000121.1:0-3959 GCA_045598745.1 Christensenellaceae bacterium | reverse complement strand
TTTTTCATTTTAACACTTTTTATTTTACTTTTCAATAAAAATGAATAAATTTTTGAATATATTTAATTTTATTAAATATTTAGTTCAAAATCCGTTTGCTTGTCTTTTATCAAAAGAAGCAAAAACTCACTGTTTTTTTCTTTTGAATTCGGTGCATTTGTTATTGAAATCGGATATAATTTATTATCTATTGCACACATAACGATTTTTTTAACAAGTAAATAAATAAGTTTTTTATCTTTAATTATTCCGTTTTTAACTTTTATCCTTTTCTCCATTTCAAATTGCGGTTTAATTAAAATAATTGCTTGTTTTTCACTATCTAATAACGTAGAAATAATAGGTAAAATTTGCGTTTCTGAAATAAAACTTAAATCTGCGGAAATAAAATCAATTTTATCGTTAAAGTCGTTTTTTGTTAAATATTTTGCATTTTTTATTACTTCAATAACTCTGCTATCCTTTTTTAGTTTTTCATCTAAAAGCGAATCATTTAAATCTACTGCATAAACTTTTTTTGCACCATTTTGAAGTAAACAATCGGTAAAACCACCGGTGCTTGCCCCTAAATCAACGCAAATAAAGTCTTTAACCGAAAAATTAAAGTCTTTTAAGGCTTTATTCATTTTAAATCCACCTAAAGAAACAAAATCGTCTTGATATTCCCTTTTTATTTCATGTGTAACGTTTTCATCAACTTCTATGGATGATTTTTCTATAATCTTTCCGTCAAGATATATTTCACCTTTTTCTATCGATTGTTGTGCTTTGGTTCTTGAATTAAAATATTTTTTTTTAACTAAAAAATTATCTATTCTCATTATAATAAAAAAACACAATTTCTTGTGTTCTTTAATTTTTCCTTTTATAAATTTTTAATGCAAATTCTTTAAGAAAATCACTGTTTGGAATTTTATCAAGATAAAATAAACATTTATCAAAATAATCTTTTGCTAAAGCTTTTGCTTTATCTAAACCGTAAATTTTTATTGCAGTAAGTTTATTTTCTTCTGCATCTTTATGCGGTGTTTTCCCTATACTTTCCAAACTGCCTTCAACGTCTAAGATATCGTCGGTTATTTGAAACATAATTCCAAAATTTAATCCGAAATTATATAATTCGTCATAAAATTTTTTATTTGCAAGTGTTGATGCTATTAGAAGCGGTGCAATTAAAAGTTTTGATGTTTTATTTATATAAATATCCATTAAAAGTTTTTCGCTGAAATTATCTTCACTTTCGGCATAAAGGTCTAAAACTTGACCTAAAATCATGCCCTTTGCACCTGTAAGTGAAAATAAAACTTTAAGGGCTTCAGCATCAAGAATTGAAATATTTTTTTTGTTTAATGCAATTTCCGTTCCAAAATTAAGAAGCGCATCACCGCATAAAATACCGTATTCTTCACCAAACTTTTTATGCGTTGAAAGTTTGCCCCTTCTATAGTCGTCATTGTCCATTGCGGGTAAATCATCGTGAACTAAAGAATATGAATGAATACACTCTAAAGAAATAGCAAAATTAATTAATTCTTCTTTTTTTAATCCAAGAATTTCACCTGTTGCAAGTAAAAAAACAGGGCGAACTCTCTTTCCACCGTCTTTAACGGCATATTTCATTGATTCACCTAAAACTTCAGGTAAATCTAAAGTATATTCGTCAAGACACTTATTTAATTCACTATTAAAATAATCTAAATATTGATTATATTTTTCTTCTAAATTCATTTTATACCCTTAATTGCGAGAGAATATGTGTTTTGTAAAAGCATTGCTATAGTCATAGGCCCTACACCGCCCGGAACAGGCGTAATAAAACTTGCTTTATTTTTAACAGCGTCAAAATCCACGTCGCCAACCAAACCGTTTTCAGTTCTGTTTATTCCAACGTCAATAACGACTGCTCCTTTTTTAACCATATCCTTCGTAACCATTTTCGGTTTACCGACTGCACAAACTAAAATATCTGCCTGCTTCGTAATTTTCTTTAGATTTTGCGTTTTACTGTGGCATATAGTTACCGTTGCATTTTCTTTTAAGAGTAGCATAGCCATAGGTTTTCCAACAATATTGCTTCTACCGATAATTACGGCATTTTTACCGCTTATTTCGATGTTTTCTTCTTTTAATAACGTTAAAATTCCAAGTGGCGTGCAAGAAACACACGTATCTTCACCCAAAAACAAATCACCAACGTTTTCCGAAGTAAATCCGTCAACGTCTTTATTTTTTGGAATTAAAGATAAAACTTCTCTTTCATTTAAGTGTTTTGGAAGTGGAAGTTGAACTAAAATTCCGTTTACGTTATCGTCTTTTGCAAGTGTTTCAATTAAATTTTTAAGGTCTATAAAAGTTGTTTCATTAGGAAGTTTATAGGATAAAGATTTTATTCCAACGAACTCACACGCTTTGATTTTATTGTTAACGTATACTTTTGACGCAGGGTTTTCACCAACCAAAATGACAGCAAGTGAAATATCTTTTTTATATTTATTCTTAAACTCTTTAACTTTTTCTTTTAACTCGGTTTTAACTTTTAATGAAATATCTTTTCCGTTAATCAGTTTATACATTTCTTATCTCCAAAGCAAATTTTGATAAAACCCCATTAACAAAATCAGGGCTTTTTTCTGTTGAATATTTACTTGACAGTTTAACAGCCTCATCAATAATAACCGGAATCGGTGTTTCTTTGTTGTTTTCTAATTCGGAAATTCCTATGCAAATGCAAAGTTTATCTATCGGGAAAATTCTTGAAAAAGCAAAACTTTTAACTTTTTCTTCAATTCTTTCAAAATAGTTTTCTTGATTTTTTTCAATATTACCTAAAAGATCTTTTGCAAAAGCACAATCATCTTCTGTTAAACTTTCATCTTTCAATAAAACAGCAAAAAGTTCCTCATCACTCGGATTGAAGAACTTTGCAAATAAATATTTTAGAACGCACTCTCTTGCTAAACTTCTCATTATGTGCCTCAATTTAATTCTTTTTGTCTTCAGTATTTTCTATTTTTTCTTCTTTAACTGTTTGCTTATTTGTTTCTTTGTTAACTTCTTGTTCTTTGTCTTCAAAAAATACGCCACAAACGTTAACGTTAACGGAATTAACCTTATATTCGGTCATCGTTTCAATATTGTGCCTTATTGCTTCTTGAACCTTAAATGCGGTATCCGAAACACTTTGTGAAAAATGAATCATTATTTTAACGTCAACATTAACAATGTTTTTATTTAAATTAACGTTTATAATATCAGACGTTTTTTTTGTTTTTTCTTTTGGAAAAGCAAATTTAACAAATTCAAGTTCGTTAACAGCAAGAAAAACTATGCCGTCTATAATACCTTTTCCATAGTTAATTTTGCCTTCATGATATAATTGTGGAACTTTCTTAAAACGAGCCATAACCCACCATCCAAATTTTTCTTATATTTTACCACAATTTTTCTCTTTTGCATAGTATTTTTTAATAAATAGGTATAATTTTTACGTTTTCCGGTGATGCGATATTTTCTTCGGAAATTATTGTATATATTAAAATCGCATCATCACTTGTTAAATTTTCGGTTTTTGCAATGACGTTAACGTTATCGCTATCTAATCCGATAACAACTACGGCATCTTCAAAACCATAGGCTTTTATTAGTGTTTCGCATAACATTTCTTTTTCTGAAAGCATTGCTATATCAGTCTTTTTTTGTAAAGTTTCTTTATATTCGTTTGTTTCGGAATCTAAAGAATTAAGAACGTTTTCAAGCTGAAGTATTTCTTCGTTTCTATTTTCTAATCTTTCAAGCCTATAACTTTCAAAATAATTTGCATTTGCAATAACGTCTGTATCAGTTGAATTAACACTTCCGCTTGTCATAACAAAGTTAAAAACCGCAGTTACAACCAAAAGTGCAATCATGCATGATAATAGTATAATTTTCTTTTTTGTTTTCATATATATTCTCCTTTT
>JAZLMT010000120.1:0-9668 GCA_045598745.1 Christensenellaceae bacterium | reverse complement strand
GCTTTCATTATACCGATTGATAAATCAATATTTCTGTTCGGAATACCTGCCCCGATAGGTGCATAAGCAGAAATCGTATTTGAAGAAGACGTATACGGATATATACCGAAATCTATATCACGAAGAGCACCGAGTTGCGCTTCAAACATAATCTTTTTGTCCTTCTTTGCATAGTCGTTTAAGAATAACCCCGTATCACAAATATACGGCTTTAATTCTTCACCGTATTTTTTAAGGAATTCTATCATTTCTTTTGCCGTTAAAGGTTTTGCATTATAAACGTTTTCTAAAGTCAAATTCTTCCAAGCCAAAACGTCTTTAACTCTTTCTTCCAAAAGTTTCTCATCAAAAAGGTCGCCCATTCTGATACCTTTTTTAATATATTTATCACTATATACAGGGCCTATACCTCTACGGGTTGAACCGTATTTTTTATCTTTAAGCCTATCTTCTTCAAGGCAATCTTGCATAACGTGATACGGCATACAAATAACGGCTTTATCACTTATCTTTAAGTTCTTTGGTGAAATCTTAACGCCGGCAGAACGAAGGTTAGCCATTTCTTCAACCAAATGCTTAATATCTATAACCATACCGTTGCCCATAACGCAAATAACTTTTTCTCTCAATATTCCGCTCGGAAGCAAATTCAAAACGAATTTACCGTTTTCGTTAATTACCGTATGACCTGCGTTGTTTCCACCTTGATAGCGAACAACTACGTCATAATCCTTTGAAAGAAGGTCAACCATTCTGCCCTTTCCTTCGTCACCCCAATTTATACCTGAAATTGCTGTTAACATTTTCGTCTCCTAAAAAATTTTTACATAAAAATTATGATTGTTTTTGTTTTATTTGTCAATAGTTAAACCTTAAGTTTTAGTTATACCTATTCAAATCAATAATAATCTTAACTTATTCCAAAAAAGCATTACCGTATACTCTTTTTATATCTTCGTCTTTATAAGATAAAGTCATAAAAATCATATAAATAATAACTATAATTGACAGAATTGCCGTTATAATTATAGTTATTGTATCCCACTGATTACCCGTGGCAATTCCGTTATCGCCGACGAGCAAACCGCCTATATCATAGATAAAGTGAATTATAACCGGAACGAATAGATTGCCTGTTTTAACCAAACATATCGCACACATAGAGCCGATCAAAAAAGAATACCCTATTTGAAGCAATACGGCAAGCGGTGAAGAACCAGCAAGTAAATTTAATAAATGCGAGGCGGAAAACAATGCAGACGATAAAACTATTGCCCAAAAAATATAATTCTTTCTACCTTTTAATTTAATTAAGCAAAGCGGAAAAAGAATTCCACGGAAAACGATTTCTTCAAATAGCCCTATTGATAAACTGTATAAAATAAAAAGAGAAATATCCGTTTTATCTTTGCTTACGACAATGTTTCCGCTTGCAACGCCGATTATAGGAAAATTATTTATTGCGACCAAAATTGCCGGAATAATTGCAATAAACGAAAAAAAAGTGAGTTTATTCTTTATCGTATCAAAAAAGCCGTATTTAAAAATAAAAATTATTGCAACGATAGAAATAATAAGCCTTTTAAAAATTTCTTCAATATATCGTGCCCATAAAGCGTTATCAACAATCTTTTCCGTTATAAAAGAAAGCGGAATACCGCATAACCCAACCGCCAAACATAAAACGATAAGTGCGTGATATATAGGGAATTTTTTAGCATCTTCCTTTAATATCATAATATAAAGCCCCCGTCTATCGTTATAACTTGGCCCGTTATAAAAGACGAATTATCACCTGATAAAAAGAAAATCAAATCAGCCACTTCGCTCGGTTTCCCTATTCTTGAAAGCGGAGTATTATCAACTATATCTTTAATATCGCTTTTTGATAAACGGCTATTCATTTTCGTATCAATAACACCCGGGCAAACACAGTTTACGTTTATGTTTGAAGGCCCTAATTCTTTAGCTAAAGCCTTTGTGTAACCGATAAGTGCAGATTTACTTGCAGAATACCCTACTTCACAACTACCGCCGGCTACACCCCAAATTGATGAAACGTTTACGATTTTACCACTCTTTTTTTCTATCATACCGTCTATAACGGCATTAGTCGTTAAATATGCGCTTTTAACGTTAACGCTAAAAAGGTTATCCCACTCGTTTTCACTTGTTTCATTTATCGTTTTAAATAAAGCAACACCTGCGTTATTAACCAAAACGTCAATATACTTAAAATCTTTTTTGATATTAGAAAGGGCATTTTTAACGCTATCGCTATTCAAAAAATCACACTTATAGGCAAAGAAATAATCGTTTAACCCTTTTTCTTTTAACAACGACTTAAAGTCTTCTACACCCTTTTCGTCTTTATTAAAAGTGCCGATAACAAAATATCCGTTTTCTATAAATTTCAGCGCAGTGGCACTACCTATTCCGCCACTTACACCCGTTATTAAAACCTTTTTCATCTTAACACCAAAAATACCCACAAGGTCATTGTGGGTATTTTAACTTTAGTTTAATTTATTATCTTAACCTTTAACTCTTTCCATATATTCGCCGGTTCTTGTATCAACCCTGATAAGTTCACCTTCGTTAACGAACATAGGAACTTGAATTTTAGCACCTGTTTCAAGTTCAGCATCTTTCGTTGCGTTTGTTGCCGTGTTACCCTTAACTGAAGGATCACTCTTAACAACTCTTAATACTACAAAGTTATCGCATTCAACCGAGAACGGAACACCTTTGAAGAATTTAACAACAACGTGATCGCCTTCCTTAATATACTTAAGTGCATCTTCACATTGATCAAAAGTCAATTCAACTTGTTCAAACGTATCGTCTTCCATAAATACGTAGAATTGTTCACCATCATAGTAAGAATAAGTCATATTCTTTGTGATAATTTGTGCTTCTTGAACTTTTTCCGTTGGGTTCCAAGTTTTTTCAAGAACTTGACCTGTAATAACGTTCTTCATCTTCGTTCTAACAAAGGCAGCGCCCTTACCCGGCTTAACGTGTTGGAAATCAACGATTGTCCAAACCTTTGTTTCAAATTCAAATGTAACGCCTTTTCTGAATTCACCTGCTTGTATCATAAAAATTTCTCCTTAAAAATGTATCTAATTTTTTTTATTTTAATATTATCAAGTCTTTACTGTCGGTAAAGAACTTTTCTACTTTTCCGTTTTGAAGCATTACTGTATCTTCAATTCTTATACCAAACTCACCGTCCAAATATACACCCGGTTCTATCGTAAAAACCATACCGTCTTCCAAAACGGTTGATTTTTTTGGCGATAACGTTGGAGATTCGTGTATCTCTAATCCAACGCCGTGCCCTAAAGAGTGTGTGAAAAACTTGCCGTAGCCGTTCTTTTCCAAATACTCTCTCGCTATTTTATCGGCATCAACGGTATCCATACCGCTTTTAATAAGTTTTTCGGAAAGTTCGTTTGCACCCCAAACCAAGTTGTAAACTTCCTTAAACTTTTTCGGTGGCTCTCCCACGTAAAGTGTTCTGGTATAATCGGAACAATATCCGTTATATTTGCAACCGGTATCAATCAAAACAACCGAATTATTCGTTAAAATTTTATCAGATGTTTCATGATGCGGAACTGCACTGTTTTCGTTAAACGCAACGATTGAATCAAAACTCAAATCTTCTGCACCGTTACTTATATATTGTTTTTTAAGAAGTTCTGCAATTTCTTTTTCGGTTATACCGACTTTAATATAAGGCAAAACCTCGTAAAAAGATTTTTCTAAAATCTCGCAAGATTTTTTAATGCAATCAATTTCATCTTGGGATTTAACGCTACGTGCAACTTTTAAGTTTTCGCTTCCGTTTTTAATTTCAATATCAAAACTTTTATATTTTTCAAATTCTGTTAACGTTGTAGAATCAAAATCAATATATAAAACTTTAATATTTTGTTCAGTTAAACAATCTTTAATATCGCCGAGCGAAGAAAAAAGTTTTGAAACTATTTTGCCGGTGCACTTTTTACTAAATGCAGAATAATATCTTGCATCAGTAAAATAAAAAAACTTTTCTTCAGTTAAAAGCAAATAACCTTCGCTTACGGAAAGTGAAGAAAAATATCTTCTATAATAAGCATTTGTTATCAAATACGCTTGTTTTTTACCGCTTTCAAAAAGCCCCATAATCTTTCTAATAATATTTTACCAAAAAAAAATCAATAAGTCAATTTTAAATTTAAAATAATAATAAAAAAAGAAAGTCAAAATAAAAAACAGGAAGAAAAATCAATCTCTTCCTGTTTATATTTTTTATCCATGCACTTTTCTATGGTGCAAATCATTTTTTGTAGTATTTTACTCTTTTATGTTATCTTTTCTTTTGAACATTAAGTTTTTTTGCTACTACACAAATAGTTGTATTATATTCACTTGGACCATACATAGTTTTATCAGACTTAATATAATATTTATCGTAAACATTTAATGAGAAATTTGCTGAATCAATTTGATTGCCTGTCCAATCATATAATGTATATTTATATCCTGTTTGAGAAATAGGTTCGCTTGTTTTTATAACATATCCATAGTCACAAATATTTTCAATTTGACCATACTCATATGTTTTCGCAACGCCATTGATATATACTTTTGTTGTATATGTTGGGTTATATGTATCAAAACTATTTTTTATTTGAATAACATTTTGATATTTGTCTACTTTAATAGAGCCACTACTTTCAAACGTATCAATTATTTTTGATAAATCTTTTGAATATACAACAATCTTTGTTATATACTCTTGATTTTTATATTCATATGTAGTATAGAAGAAAACTTTTCCTTCTTTAGAATATGTAAGTTTTTCTGTATCAATATTTGAAGCTAAAACTTTTCCTCTACCATTTACAATGAAAGCCTCATCTTTAGTATTATAGGCAAAATAAACGTCTTCATCATAAGCCATAACGTATGTTCCGTTATCAATAGGTGATGGCAATTCGCTATAACCTAAATCATCATTAATTTCTACATATTTTTTAATATTTGAAACCATTTTGTCTTGAATCTCATAAATATTAGCACAGGCTTTAATTTCATTAGAAACCCCAATATCATCATTATCATATGCATTTATTGCTTCCATATTATAATAATAAAGAATAGAGAATTCTGCATTTTTAATTGAAACTTCGTTATCGTCTACATCAAAAATAATATTTTTTAAGCAATGTTTTTCAACTACGCCTTTCGCATCTAAATTAAAATATTCATATTCTTCACTATTTGAGTCTACTTTATAATCAAATTGAACAAAATAATTACCGTTAGAAAGAATACCCGAAGCCTTAATTTCTTTTAAGTAAGAAGATGAAATTGAAGTATGTGCAATCAAAGCCAAATTTTCATCATAAACACTGATAACACCTTCGCCAATAGCATAATACTTATCATCAAATTTATAATTAATAGTTTTAATTATGTTAATTAAATTTGAGAATTTTGTTTCAACCTTTGAAGAAAAATCTACCTTGCCATCTTTAACAATATAATAATATTTATCATACGTTGCAAAAAGATTATTGATTGTAACTTGATAAGCCACTTCGCTATCTGTATAAAAAGGGTTACCATACATATCAAAAGCAGAATAACTATCGTTTTCACTATTTATATAATGTGATGAAACAATGTAATATTTCTCAAAAAGAGTAACATCATTTATAGTGCTATAACTATTTACATATTCTCCTAATTTTGCACCCTCAATATTATAAACTAATACAGATGTTCCACCATAGGTATTTTCTTGTTCAAAAGAAATAAGGTTACTACTACTATCTTTGAAATGATAACCATTTTGGCCACCGGTTAATTTCGTATTAAAAAAGTAACTATATGTCTTTTCTTCGAAATTATAAACATCCTTGAAATCTTTGCCACAGCCAATTAAAGAAATAGAAAAACAAGCAATTACTGCAACAACTAATGTGAAAAGCAATTTTCTTTTCATTTTCTTTCTCCTTTGTATTAAAATTTTTTATGCAAAAAGCACTTTTTAATTCTAACAAATAACAAATTCTTTGTCAATATATTCCAAAAAATTTTATTTGTTATTATATATATTTTTCATTATTTTAGCATCAACGTCTTGCGTTCCGCTTGATTCACATATAACGATAGGCTCAAGTTTATTATTCTTTAACGCTATCGCTAACGGTTCAAATTCCGGCCCATAAATATTATCTTCAAACGTTAAGTGCTTAACTTCGCCTTTATTCGTATACTCTATCTTTGAAAAGTGGACATGAAAGTTTTTCATTTTTTCATATCCCAATTCGGCTATCATAAACTTTAATCTGTCATCGTAGTCTTTAACGGTTTTAAGGCTACCTTGTTCTCTTGCATTAACGTGCCCGAAATCAACAGTCGGAATATAAACCTTATCCGTTTTACAAAACGAAACTATTTCTTCAATCGTTCCTATTTGCGCCAGTTTTCCCATTGTTTCAGGGCAAAACAAAACATCATCTAAACCGCTTTCATATATTTTTTCCGTCAATACGCCAAATCTTTTTTGGCATAGCGAAACGGCTTCGCTTCTTTCCATTTTTCCTTGGCTTGCAGGGTGAAAAACTACTCTGTTTCCGCCCATGATTTTAACCTTTTTAGCAGAATCAATTATGTATTTATAAGATTTTTCCGCCATTTCGTCATCAGGGTTCGCTAAATTTATATAATACGGTGCGTGAACACTTATAGAAATGCCTTGGTTCTTAAACGCATTGCCTATTTCAAAAGCTTTTTCATCGGAAAGATTAACACCCCTACCGAAAGAATATTCAAAATAATCAAGCCCCATATCTTTTACCCATTTTGCAGAGTCAACAGAACTTGATAGCCCTGCATTATGAAAAGCTTCCGAATTACCGCTTGGACCGAATTTTATCATTTTATACCCTTCTTATATCTTCTTCTATTTGTGCTTTTAACTTTTCTATATCGTTAAACTTTTTAACTTCTCTTAAATATTTTAAAAAGTAAATTTTAACAACCTTATTGTATAAATTGCCGTTATATCCTATAACGTGTGCTTCAATAAGTTTTCCGTTTAAATCAAACGTAGGCCTTGCCCCGTAGTTTATAACTGCCTTATACTTTTTGCCGTCAATAAAAGTATAACCGCTATATACGCCTTCTTTAATTAAAAACCTGTCTATTTCCGTTTTTATATTAAGCGTTGGAAAGCCCAAAGTTCTACCAACTTGCCTATCGTGAAAAACTTTACCCGTTAGAAAATAATCAAACCCTAAAAGTTCGTTCGCCTTTTCAATATTGCCGATATTTAAATACTCTTTAATAAGCGAAGTTGAAACCTTTTTATTATCAACGCTGAATATATCAACTGTTTCTACCGTTTGGTTGTGCGCTTTGGCATATTCTTTTAGATATTGAACATTACCTTGTCCATCTTTACCGAATTTATAATCACTACCGCAAACGTATCCTTTAATATCATATATATCATTTAAATAATTAAGGAAAGCCAACTTTCCTTTTGATAAGAACGTTTTAGAAACGGGGGCAAATAAAATTTTATCTATACCAAAACCGTTTAAAATTTCTTTTCTTTCGTTTGGATAAAAAACGTTTTTGCCGTTACTAATACCTATCGCCTTTTTTAAGTTACCTTTAAATGTAAAAACAGCGGGCGAAAAATTATCACCTGCAAGTTCAATACATTTTGAAATAACTTTTTGATGCCCTATATGAACACTATCAAAAAAACCTAATGCGATAATAACCTGTTTTTTATTTAACATAGCAACTCATCTTAATCTTTTTTTCTATAACTTTACCTATGCCCCAAAATTCTTGCCCGTTAAAAACTTTATATAATCCGTCTTCATAACCGTAATCGTCGTAAAGCCCGTTAATTAATCTCGTCGCCTGCTTTTCGTTAAGCACTATACTCGGATAATTAACCGCATCTTCCGGTTTAATTATATACTTTTCTATATCATCGGAATTCTTAAACTCTTCAAGCGGAACACCGTTATCTAAAGTAAATATACCGCTACGGCTACGAACGAGCGACGACATTGAAGCAAGTGAATTTACTCTATACCCTATATCACGTGCAAGTGAACGGATATACGTTCCGCCTTTACAGTCTATCTTAAACTTAAAATCGGTTTCGCTAACTTGTTCAAGCAGTTCAATATTATCTATCACAACTTTTTTTGCTTCCAAGGTAAAATCAACGCCTGCTCTTGCGAGTTGATAGCCACGCTTTCCATTAATACACTTTGAAGAATAATTCGGCGGAATTTGATCTATCTCACCTATAAACTCATTGAGAACGCTTTTTATTTCGTTTACCGACGGAATATATTTAGTGTTCTCTTTAATTTCACCCGTTATATCTAAAGTATCGGTTAAAATACCGAATCTGAATTCTGCAATATACGTTTTATCTTTTTCTATTAAAAAAGGGAACATCCTTGAAGTATGCCCTACTCCTATAGGCAAAACACCGCTTGCCATAGGATCTAATGTTCCCATATGTCCGCAAGGTGAAGCCGTTTTTTTCTTAACCGCTCCAACTGCGTATGCCGAAGAAATACCTTCCGGCTTAATTATGTTTATAAAACCCTTCATCTTAATCGTCTATATACTTACTAACGGCAAAGGTGAGTTTATCAATAACTTCTTCATAAGCACCACATATTTGGCAACCGCTTGCAAGAACATGACCACCACCGCCGAAAATACCTGCTATTTGATTCACGTCTACTTTTTTTGAACGGAAGGAACATTTATATTTATTCTTTCCTACTTCTGAAATAAGTATCCCAACTTCTACCGTATCAATACCCATTATAAAATCTATCATGCCTTCGGTGTCTTCTAAAAGTGCGCCGGATTTTAATAGCATTTCGTTAGAAATTGTGCCTATCACCAAACGGCTATCTAAAAAGTATCTTAAACTTTCCATCGTAAGCCCGAAAAGTTTAGCTCTAAATTTAGTTTGTTTTGTAAATAAATTATAATAAACGTTAGTAACGTCAACTTCCTTTTCCACAAGTTTTGATGCCGTTAAAAAGGTGTTCACGGAAACGTTCTGATGCCTAAAGTTACCCGTATCAGTCATAACGCCCATAAACAAAAAGGTTGCAAGCGTTTCATCAATTTCTACGCCTAAACATTTAACTAACTCATATATATTTTCCGAATTAGAAGAATTATCAAAGACGTAGTTAAATTTAGCAAATCTTGTGTTTGAAATATGGTGATCTATATTAAACGTGTTTTTATGTTTGGAAAATACGAGTGCATTTTCTTCGCCAAGCCTTAACTCATCGGCACAATCAACGGCAACAATCGCATCAAAATCTTCGGTTAACTTTTTAGAAAAAAACTCTTGCGCATTTATAAATTCAAATTTTTTAGGAATAACGTCATCACAAAAAACCTTGACGTTTATACTTAATTTTTGAAGTGCCAAAGCCAAGCCGACAGCAGAGCCTATAGCATCACCGTCCGGCCTAACGTGGCAAATGATTGCAACTTTATTAACTTTCTTTAATTTTTCTGCAATTTCAACCAAAGTATTCACTGTTGTTCCTTCTTATGAATTTCGTTAAAAAGTTTATCCATCTTGTCGCCGTATTCCATAG
>JAZLMT010000119.1:0-2545 GCA_045598745.1 Christensenellaceae bacterium | reverse complement strand
TAAAAGTATAGTAAGCCTTAAAATGCTTATGGTTATTTTATTTAACGGTTTCTTTATAACCACGATAGTTTTTATGCAATATTTATTTAACTTTATGGGCGTTAACGAAAGTGAAAAAAGCGGAACGGTGTTTACGCTGTTTATATTGTTCCAACTATTCAATGCCTTTAACTGCAAGGAACTTGGGGCTACAAGCGTGTTTAACGGGCTTAAAGACAACAAAATCATGGTGTTAACTTTCACGATAACGTTTTTACTACATATTTTCTTTATAGAAGTTTTATATAATATATTCGGTATAAGCCCTCTTTCGTTCAAGACAATAGTTAAAATATTAGCACTGTCTTTTACGATAGTTATCGTTTCCGAAATTTATAAGTTTTTCGCTAGAATTTATAAAAAGAAAAGAATTGATAAATAAAAAAAAATTCGGAGCATAAACTATTTATATGACAAATATTATCGTTAGCGAGAATAAAGAAAATTCAAACAATATAGCCTACTTAAAAAAAGAATTATGTGAAATTTTGAAAAACAGCGGTTCGGTTATCAAAGAAAAAAATGTTGATAAGGCGTCGCTTTTGTGTTTGGAAATAAACGAATATTATCAAGACATTTTGAATTCGGAAATTTGTGACAGGATAGCGGAAATTATCGTTATAAACTATAAATATAATTATTTCAAAAATACGATAAAGGTTTGTGGACTATCTCAAAAAGAAAAAGAGATCTTACTTGCAAGTTTAATTGCCGCAGATTTGGAAGACGATAAAAAATACGTTTTTGACAGGATAAAGGGAACGAAAATTATCTCTATTGACGGGATATTTAATTTTAGGCTAAAAGCGTTAAAAAGAAAGTGGGAAGACGTTGTTTCCTATATTCCTTCGCTGTTTTCGGAAAGCCAACTAAAAGAGTTTATCGCTTATTTAATAGAGAATAAAAGCAAAAAAATATTTATAGACGACGGGAAAGTTTACGATAGCCATTTTAAAAGGCTGAATAAATGCGAGCTTTTGGGGGAAGAAGACGAAAACAAGATAATTAAAGAAGTTCTTTTATCAAATTGCGGTGAAATAAATTTATCGGGAAATCTTTCAAACGAAGACGAATTCTATCTAAAAGAATATTACGGGGCAAAAATAATATTCAGTAGCGAATATTTTAATTAGCGGGATTTTTATTTTATTGATTAAAAGTGTTGACAAAATATATAAAGTGGTATAAGATATTGATACATTTGAATTTTGCAATTTAACTTCGGACAAGTAGGCCTTGTTTATTTTTTCAGCGAGTGGGGTTGGTGTGAGCCCATAAAATAGAAAGATAACCGAAACCACCGATCGGCAAAAAGACAAAAGAGTGGCCATAATTTTTTATGGCAAATAAGGTGGAACCACGTAAATATTTGCGTCCTTATGCGAGAGCATAAGGATTTTTTATTATATTGGAGGATATTATGAAAATTACATTGAAAGACGGTTCTGTTTTGGAATTTGACAGTGCAAAAACCGTAAGTGAAATCACAGGGGCAATTTCCGAAGGCTTACTTCGTAATGCTATTTGCGCAAAAGTAAACGGAAAGTTGGTAGATTTATCTGCGAAAATCAGCGAAGATGCAACGCTTGAAGTTTTAACGCTTAAAGATAAGGAAGGATTAGACGTATATAGGCACACGTGTTCACACGTTTTGGCACAAGCCTTAAAGAATATTTATCCTACTTGTAAACTTGCAATAGGGCCTGTAATAGATAACGGATTCTATTATGATATTGATTTTAAGACGCCTATTTCTCAAGACGACTTGTTAAAGATTGAAAACGAAATGAAGGAAATTATTAAAAGTGACCTTCCTATTGAACGTTTTGAATACAATAAGCAAGAAGCCTTAAAGATTATGAAAGGTTTTAAAGAACCGTTTAAGATAGAGATGATTTCGGAATTACCTGACGATACTTTGTTTTCTTTCTATAAGCAAGGAGACTTTATGGATTTCTGCCGTGGCCCGCATCTTCCGTCAACAGGTAAGATTAAAGCGTTTAAGTTGACTTCAATAACGGGTGCTTATTGGCGTGGCGACGAAAAGAACGTTATGCTTACCAGAATTTACGGAACGGCTTTCGCTAAATCAAGCGAATTAGAAGAATATCTAGTAAAATTAGAAGAAGCCAAAAAGCGTGACCATAATAAACTTGGAAGAGATTTAGGAATCTTTATGACGGAAGACGTTATCGGTCAAGGCCTTCCTATTCTTATGCCAAAGGGTGCAAAGATTATGCAAATTCTTCAAAGATTCGTTGTAGACGAAGAAGAAAAACGTGGCTTTATGATAACAAAAACACCGAACATGGCTAAATCTGATTTATATAAGATTTCAGGGCACTGGGATCACTATAGAGATAAGATGTTTATTGTCGGCGACGTAAACAGCCCTGACGTTATGGCACTTCGCCCTATGACTTGCCCGTTCCAATATCAAATTTATAAAAACGGATTAAAGAGTTACAGAGATTTGCCTGTTCGTTTCTTTGAAACGGCAACGGAA
>JAZLMT010000118.1:0-2113 GCA_045598745.1 Christensenellaceae bacterium | reverse complement strand
ATATGAAACAAATAAATTTATGTTATTTGTTGACTTTAATGTAAAAAACCCAATAATTATGCGTAAAGATTTATTTACAACTCAAAAACACAAATTCGAAGATATGGAAATAAATATTCCTTCAGGATATGATGAAATATTAAAAAAATGTTACGGTGATTACTTGAAATTACCGCCAGAAGAAAAAAGGATTCCTCATCATAGCCCTAATATTTTTATAAAGGAAGAAAAATTATGAATTATGCTTTAGTTGTTGCCGGTGGAAACGGCGTTAGAACAGGTCAAAAAGTTCCTAAACAATTTTTAACGATCAATGATGTTCCTATCATAATGTATACACTTATAAATTTACAAAACAACCAATCTATAGATAAAATAGTTTGTGTTGTTCCAGATGGCTGGCAAGAATTTATAAAACTTTATTCATCACAATATTCTATATCAAAATTTTATGATGTTGTTATTGGAGGAGAAAATAGACACTTTTCAATTTTTAATGGTTTGACTTTTTTAAACACAATATCAACTGAAAAAGATATCGTGTGCATTATAGACGCAAATAGGCCTATGATACCAAAAGACATTATAATTAAATGTATTGATATTATAAAAGATAATAACGGATTTTCAATCGCTATTGAACCTTGTTTTGATAGTATGTTCATTTCAAAAGGAAAAAAAATAATTGAAAACTTAATTGATAGAAATATTTTAATTAAAGGTCAAACACCTGAATGCGCTTTTATAAAAAAACTACTTGATTTTTATAAAAAAGCAAATATCGAAGGAAAAACTTCTTTTTCTACAACTGAACTACTGTTCTATTATAATCAAAAAATACAGTTAGTTGAAGGATCGTCAAGAAGTTTTAAAGTTACAACAAAAGATGATATTGATATATTACGAGCTCTGATAAATTCAGAAAAACAATAAAAGTACCGTCGCTATTTTTTATGTAAAAAAATATCTAGTTGATACGCTCAAAATTAGAAATTATTTAAGATATATAAATTAAACTATTTAATATTAAAAAGGTGGGTTAGGAAATGAACCCGCCTTTTTATCTTTTATATTGCATTAATAAGTCTTTATCTTCTTTTGAAATTCTAAAACTGTCTCTACATTTAGAAATACCTTTGTTGATAATAAATTCGTTAGAATTATTGTTCTTAAAATATTCTAAAGTTTTATCACGGTATTTAGTAAAGCACTCGCATAGTAGCCAAGAGGCACACATATTAACGTAGTATTCTTTTTCATCTTTTAAACTGTCTAAAAGTTCAAACGCACTGTCAAGATATTTTTCATCGTGAATAAGTTCAAAAAAAATATTGACGCAATTTCTTCTAAAAAACGGTTTATCACTACTTAAAAATTCTTTTGAAAGAGAGAACAGTTTTTCTTTATCTCTTTTTTTAAACGAAAGCGTATCCGAACTAGCCCAGTTATCTATAGTTAACGAATACTTTTTTAACTCTCTACTGAAAACATCAAAATCTTTAATTGAACAAATAAGAACGCCCAAAACAATACTATCAAAAAAAGTTTTAACTTTAAGGTTATCAACAAACTCTAAATAATTCCCTTTTCTTATTTCTTTTGCAACGGCTTTTGCTTTAGTTACAGTTTTACCGTAACAAGGAAGGGAGGTGTTTATAATTTTTTGTTCCCATTTACAAGATTTCTCATCCCCGATAAAGGATTTTTCATATTCATAAAAATCTAGAATATCATATTTATTCCAACTGCTTTTAATTAAGTCCATATAAATATTATATCATTATATAATAAAAAATCAATATTTAATTGATTTTAACAGATTAAAACATTATAATAATATACAAGGAAAAAGAACATGAAAAAAACAGCAAAAGTTATAGTTTTGATAGGACAATCAAACGCAGTTGGCGTAGGCCATCAAAAATATTTACAAGACCATTTCAGCAAAGAGAAAGTTACCGAGTTTTTAAATGGATATAAAAACGTTAAAATAAACTTTTTTTCACATGATTTCGGTTCTAACGGATTCCAAGATACAACCGTAGGTTTAACGGAGCTTTCAAAAAAAACAGTTGGACCGGAAGTTGGGATTGCAGAAAGTTTAACGAAAGAT
>JAZLMT010000117.1:0-5577 GCA_045598745.1 Christensenellaceae bacterium | reverse complement strand
TTCGGAAGACGTGTTTAAGTCTATTTCAAGTGAAGTTTCTCCACAAGGCGCACTTGCGGTTGTGGAAAAGCCGAGTGAAAAGCCTTTTAAAAAACAAAATTGTCTTTTACTTGACGGGGTAAGCGATCCGTCAAATATCGGTGCTGTTATGAGAACGGCAGCGGCAACGAATTTTACCGAGATATTCTTGATTGATTGCGCCGATCCGTTTAACAGCAAGTCGGTTAGGGCAAGTATGGGCGGTGTGTTTAAAGTTCATATTCATACCATCTCTAAAGAAGAAGTAATTGATAAAATAGGGCTTCCGCTTGTGGTTGCCGATATGTTCGGCGAAAATATCTTTAAATTCAAAAAACAAGGTGCGGTTTGTCTTGTTATCGGTAACGAAGGAAACGGGGTTAGCGATTATATTAAGGGTAAAGCCGATTACACTGTAAGTATACCTATGGAAAACGGTATGGAAAGTTTAAACGCTTCTGTATCAGCCGGTATACTTATGTATTTATTAAAATAAAAGGAGAACAATATGTCAGGACACAGCCATTCAGCAAATATTGCAGTTAAAAAGGCTAAAACAGATGCAATAAAAGGTAAAATATTTACTAAAGTAGGTAGAGAAATAGCAGTTGCGGCAAAGGGCAATCCGGATCCTTCTACAAACAGCAAACTTGCCGATGCTATTGCAAAAGCAAAGTCTGTAAATATGCCTAACGATAACATTAAAAGATGTATCGCAAAGGCAGCAGGCGAACTTTCAAATGCAACCTATGAAGAATTAACTTATGAAGGATACGGTCCTTGCGGAAGTGCCGTTATTATTAAAACTTTAACGGATAATAAAAACAGAACGGTTGACTTTGTAAGAACAACAATGAATAAACACGGTGGTAGTTTAGGCAATGCAGGTTGCGTTTCTTATAACTTTACCAACATGGGTATGATTGTTGTTGAAAGAAAGCCGGATCTTTCTGAAGACGCAATTATGGAATATGCTTTAGATGCCGGTGCCGATGACGTTGTAACGTTAGACGACGCATTTGAAATTCATACTTCGGTTTCTGCTTTTTCCGACGTTAGAAAATATTTGGAAGATAAAGGCTTAAACTTCTTTGAAGCAGAAGTTACGATGGTTCCTCAAAATAAAATCACCTTGGAAGAAAACGATTTGGCAAAATTCCAAAGGCTTATTGATGCGTTAGAAGATTTAGACGACGTGCAAGACGTTTATCATAATGTAGACTTACCTGAAGAGGAAGAAGACGAATAAAATAAAGTCTTTCTCATCTCAATCTACTGCGTTTCTACTGCGATTTTTGACCTTCATGACCAGACGGTCTATTCAGCCCAAAAATCTTGTGAGCCTTGTAGATTGAGCGATAAAGCCTTTATAAAAAAAGTTACAAAAAAAAGGAGAAGTAGCAATACTTCTCTTTTTGTTTTGAAAATTCGAGCAGTTACAACCAGACGGTTGCGCCTGTCCGTTTTTTCAAAACTTCCTTGTCTATCAAGCGACTATGTCTTCTAAAACATTTATTAGTTGCAGGATTAGTTTAAGAAATCTTAAAGCCTTTATTTAAGGAAATGTTACGAAGAAGAAATGAGAAGTAGCAATACTTTTCTTTTTATTTTTAAAATCCTGAATAAAAAATTTTTAATAAGATACAATAATTATATCGGTAGTAGGGTATTTCCTTTTTTTATTGATTAATTTAAAGATTACCAAATTATACTGCCGTTTATATATTGTTTACGGCAGTATTATAATTGCCATAAACTTTTTAGAAGAGCATTATAGCTCTTCTTTTTTTTAATTTTTTTTATATTTTGTGTTTTTTTATAAATTGTGTGATATAATATAATAGAATAATGAAACTATAATAAACGGAGAAAAAAATGAAAAGAACAATTAAAAGAATTGCAGTTTTATTTATTGCCTTGACAATGGTGCTTTCTTTTACGGCATGTTCAAGTTTAACAAGAAATAGGACAGACACTGCTGAAAAGAAGGACGAAGAGATAATCAACGAATCGGATAATTATTCAAGCAAGAGTGATTTAACGTCTTCGCTTTTACTTTCAAATAACGTTATAGTATCAAAAAACGAAGTTGAAAGGGGAGATGAGCCTTCAACCTTAAAGGTTGCATATAATAGCGTTAAAAGGGCTTGCGTGGCAATTTACGTATCTACTGCAAGCACTTCTTCTGCAGGTTCCGGAACTATTGTAGACGTGTCTATAAAAGATAAAACGGAGAAAAACGTTTTCTATATTTTAACGTGTTTTCACGTTATAAGTGCAGAAGGAGCAAATATTCAAGTTTGCGTTCCCGATGCCGACGGTAACAATTACGGGCAAAGCGGATATGACAGCGAAAACTATATTTTTAACGGCGTTATCGGTGGAGTTAATAACGAAGGTTATATTGACAAAACGCAAGCAGTCACCTTGGTTGGCGGAAACAAGTTGTCAGACGTTGCCGTTTTAAGATTATACGTTGCAAACGATACAGTTGCAAATATTATTGAAAACGGTGTAGAAGTTAACGGAATAAAAGAAAAATACAAAGCAAAGATTATAGATAAAGATTTATCCGTTAGCGTTACGGATGAAATATTTTTGGTAAGTAATCCGGGTGGAACAAATCCGGGTTGGTTTACGCACGGTTATATTGCACAAAAGTTTTCAACAACTTCAATTGAAAGTATTGGGCAAATGACATTGTTTGGGTTGAACCTTGATGCTTGGCATGGTAGTTCGGGTGGCGCTGTGTTTAATCTATACGGTGAAATAATAGGTATACTTAACTCCGGCTCCGATAGTAATTCCGGCATGAATTATGCGATACCTTACAGAATAACCGACGATGCAACGACGGATAACGGCTTTATAAATATTATGAAGCAACTTATCGGTTCTTGCACGGATAAAAATTACGGCTACGTTTCGGGGGCGAGAATTTTATTTGGGTTTACCATGACTATTGGCTCGCAATTTTCAAACAGCAGTAGTTCAATGATAATAAGATATATAAATAAAAATTATGCCGACGTTCCAGTTATTCAAAGCGTTACGAATAATAGTATTGCAAGTCAATCCGGTTTACAAGCAGGCGATATCATTACCGGTATTAAAATAAACGACAAAGAAAAAGTTTCTGTAACCAGTTATGATCAAGCAAAAGATATTCTTGATGAATTAAACATCGGCGACCACGTTGTTTTGTCTATTGAAAGATTGAGAACAAGTGGATCAAGAGTAGTTAGTCAAACGGGAGATATAACTTTAATAGTATATCAATTCTTCTTCTGCGATACTGAAAATTACGATTAAAAACAAATATATGTTTTAAAAAAAGGACGGGTTAACTTCAGTTTCCCGTCCTTTTATATTTTGCCTTTTCTATTGACTTTTAGCGGAAAAATTAGTAAAATTATTATGTATGGTTATAGTTGGTTTTGATCCGGGTTTGGCAACGTTAGGTTACGGTGCTATAAGTAAGGATAGCAAGGGTAAAATTGAAGTTTTAGATTACGGTATCGTTCAAACGCCAAAGGGCGAAAGCCTTTCGGTTCGCCTTTGCATGCTGGAAGAAGCTATAAAACAGATAATTGCAAAATTTAAGCCGGACGAAATTTCTATGGAAGAATTATTCTTTGCAAAAAACGTTAAAACGGCAATAGCCGTTGCACACGCAAGGGGCGTTCTTCTTCTTACTTGCAATAAAGAGTGCGGTAGAATTTTTGAATACACTCCGCTTCAAATAAAGCAGGCACTTACCGGTTACGGCAGGGCAGACAAAAAGCAAATTCAAAAAATGGTGCAAACGCTACTTAATTTAAAAAGTATTCCGAAGCCGGACGATGCGGCGGACGCTTTGGCTGTAGCGCTAACGCATGCAAGAACGAATAAACTCGGTGAGCAATTTATTATATAGGTGAAATATGTTAGGGTATATCAACGGAAAATTATTGAATAAAAATAATGGCGCTATACTATTAGAAAACAACGGAATAGGCTATGAAATAACGTGTTCTTCTTCTGCTTATAATAGGATTGTGAAAGATAACGGCGGTGCCGTTTATACTTATCTTGCCGTTAGGGAAGACGGATTATATTTATACGGCTTTGATACGTTGGAAGAAAAAAATATGTTTCTTCTTTTAATCACCGTTTCGGGCGTAGGCCCAAAGATGGGTATAACTATTTTATCAGGCATGAGTTTAAATGATTTAGCCATTAAAATTGCCACGAGTGACGTTAAGGGGTTGTCGCAAATCAAAGGATTAGGCAAGAAGACGGCGGAAAGAATTATTTTGGAACTTCGTGAAAAAATAGAAACTACGGGTAGTGAAGAAAACGTTGTTATTGAAAAGGACGATACTGCTGTTAATGACGACGCTGTGATTGCGCTTATGAGTTTGGGGCTTAATAAGGGCGAAGCGGTTTCTATGGTTAAAGATGCAATAAAGAGTGGTGCTGTTTCTATTCAAGAGATAGTTACTTATTCACTTAAGAATATGAGATAGAATTATGAAAGATGGTTTTTATATAACAAGCGCTCGTGATGAAGAAAATTTTTCACCAAAAAAAGAGAGCAATAACGAAAGGGTTGTTTCATCGGAAAAAGAAGAAGTTGATAACGAAATAGAAAACGTGCTCCGTCCTAAAACTATGGAAGGTTACGTTGGGCAGAACAAGATTAAAGAAAATCTTGCTATAAGTATCGCTTCCGCTAAAATGAGAAACGATGCACTGGATCACGTTTTGTTATACGGGCCGGCAGGTTTAGGTAAAACGACGTTAGCGCATATTATTGCAAACACCTTGGACGCGCAAATAAAGTTAGTTTCAGCCCCGTCTATTGAAAGGGCAGCCGACCTTGCAGCAATACTTACCAATCTTCAAGAGCATGAAGTTTTATTTATTGATGAAATTCATAGGCTCAACAGAAACGTTGAAGAAATACTTTATTCCGCAATGGAAGATTATAAACTTGATATTATAACGGGTAAAGGTCCGTCGGCAACAAGTATGCAAATTCCGCTTCCGAAATTTACGCTTATCGGGGCAACAACAAAAGCGGGTATGTTATCTTCTCCGCTCCGTGACAGGTTCGGTTCTATTTTTAGGCTGGAAAATTATACGCTGGAAGAATTAACCGAAATTGTGGAAAGGGCGTCAAAGATGCTTTCGTCGGAGATAGAGCATAGTTCCGCAGTGGAGATTGCAAGAAGAAGCCGTGGCACGCCACGTATAGCGAACAGATTGCTTAAGAGAGTTAGAGATTATTCAATCGTATGCGGGCACGATAAAATGATGCTATCGGATAGCCAAAAAGCGCTTAATCTTTTAGAGATAGACGACTTTGGGCTTGACAGAATAGACATTGAACTTTTAACGTCTATGGCGGATAAGTTTAACGGTGGGCCTTGCGGGCTTGAAACCATTGCCGCAACAATTAACGAAGACGCTAACACTATTGAAGACGTTTACGAACCGTATTTATTACAGTTAGGGTTTATTGCAAGAACGCCACGTGGCAGAATTTTATTAAAGAAAGGTTATGAACATATCGGT
>JAZLMT010000116.1:0-3895 GCA_045598745.1 Christensenellaceae bacterium | reverse complement strand
CCGAGGGACCCGTTTACGGGTAGCAAGTAAAAAATGCATGACTGGCAGGTCAAGAAAAAAGACGCACTTGTGCGTGCGCCAGTTTCGTTAGGGCTATGCCCGAAAATGTAAAACCACCGGCTATGCCGGTGGATATTTATTTAATAATTGCGGTTAAACGTTATCATTATTTTCCTGTTCTGATTTTTGAATATCAAAAGCCAAAGGTTGTTCTTTTTCTTTGTGCCTTCTAGCTATAAGAACGAGCATAATTCCAACGAACACACATATAAAATCTCTAACCCTGTAAACAATACTAACAAGTGTTCCAATGCTTGCTTCAATGCTTAAGAAAAGCAAGGAAAGGATCAAACCGCCTTCACGTGTTCCGGCTTGCATAGGAATAATAAACAGAAGGTTACCGATAAGTGAAGCCGTTCCGAAAACGAGCAGGGCGTCAATATAATTTACTTCTGCGCCGAAGTATAAAATAAGAACCATGTATTCAACAGCTTCCAAAAGCCTTGAAACGTATTGCAAACAAAAGACGGACCAAAACCCTTTTTTGTTAGTTCTAAAAGCTTTTATATTTTCGTCAATTTCAATAAAGTTATTTTTCTTTTTGTCAAGTATTTTGGAAATAGGTTTTTTAACTAACGGAATTTTAGCCAAGAAATTCATAAAAGGCAAAACGAATCCTTTTTTCTTGCTTAAAAAGAAAAGCAATTCACCGCCAACGCAAACGGCACCGGAAACGCATAAAATAACAGTCATATACGTTTCGCCCGGGCAAGCATATATCAAGTAAATTAAAATGCTGGTTATCCATAGAGTTACGTGCCCGATAATATAGAAAAGTGAAAACGTGAGAGTGGAAGAAGATGATTTTTCCGTTGAGCAATATTTTTTCAATTCAAGAATTCTGTAAGGTTCACCACCGATAAGCCCGGCAGGAGTAACGTTGTTTAAAGCGAAGCCGGTAACACAAATTCTTAACATACTGAAAAAAGATATTTTTTTTCTTTCTTCGCCTAAAATAATAAGATAGGAAAGAGCGTGAACGGAATAGATAATAAACCACAAAAAGAAAAGCCCTAAAAAAAGTAATATTGTGTTTGTGTTAAACAAATCGTTCCAGTTAATAGTTTCCGGTTCAAGTTGAAAGAACAACACAATCATTCCGACTACGCCGATAGCGAAAAAGATTAAACGATACTTAAATTTCATTTGTTTCCGCCTTTATATAGAAGTCTTCGTTTAATAAATTTTTAGCTATTTTTTCATATTTGCATTTAATAAAAAAAGAAATAGGTTCAATAATCAAAACAATAACAGGGAAGATATAGAAATGGCAAGAGAACAAAATCAAAGCAAACAAAATGTATGATCTAAAATTAAATGTTAAAAAGTTAGTAAGCTTTATTATTTTATTGCTTTTAGCAGTAAACTGTTCGCTAATTTCTTTTGGGATTACCCCACCGTTGTCTTCAATTTTTAATAAAAGTTTTTGTAGGTTCGGTGTTCCCATTTCTTGCATTTTTGTGTAGAAATAATAGCCCCATTGTCTGATTCTTGTAGTGATTGAACGTTTTTCCTTTTTGATTTCTTTTAGAAGATTTGCAGAAATGCTTAAATCGTTGCCACGTTCGTTTAATTTAAAATACATGTGAATATTTTTAAAATAGTCAGCCATTCTTGCTTGAGCAGAATGGAGAATAAGGCCACAGAAAAAACTTATAATCCAAATATACCAACCCCAAGGTGTATTAGTAAACGGAATATTTTCATCCATTAATCTTAAGCTTATAAAAAAGTAAATGGAAAAATAAACAAGCCCGTCGGCGACGCCGTCAAAAACCCTTCCGAAATCAGATTTCTTATGGGTAAGCCTTGCTACCTGCCCGTCAGACGTGTCAAATATAGCACCAAAAATTTCCAAAACGATACCGATAATGTTTAAGAAAAGTTTTTTGAAATAGAAGAAAGCTCCACCAACGACACCGAATATCAACGAAAAAAACGTAACGATATTAGGGGAAAGCTTAAGTTTAATAAACAATTTTGAAAAGCACATAGCAACCGGTTCGGTAAAATAAACGTCAAGAAAGTCGGATAGATTTTCGCATTTTTGTGCTTGTATAACTTGATCTTTGATATTTCCCATATTTTTCCTTTGTAATATATAAAAACTATTGTATAATTATGCATTGTTTTTGATAAAAAAGCAAGAATAAAATGATAATATTTATTTAATGGCACAAAAAAATACAATATTTGTTTTATTTGCTAGCAATAAAATTTTGTAAAATCAAATTGAAAAAAGAGATAGGGCATAAAGAAAAACCTATCACTTTTTTGTTTTTAATATATTCAAATTGAACTAAATATTTTTAGTAGTTTAGCAGTATTAAAAATACAAGTAAATTACTAATGATTTAAAATATAAAAACAGGTGGGGAGAATTTTCTCTTTCCTCCTGTTTTGCATTGTTTTAATATTTTATCTTAAAATAATCTAAAACGGATTTCATATTGTCTTGACACGAAAGACAAGTATCTTTTAAATAACCTTTTTCATTTTCCCATTCTTTTAAGCCACGATAGTAAAACATTTTATGTTCTTCGTCAATAATGAAAGGAACGTATCCGTTTTTTAAGCATTCCTTAAACATAATAAGTCTTCCAACTCTACCGTTGCCGTCTTGGAAAGGATGAATACTTTCAAAACGATAGTGAAAGTTTAATATATCATCAAGCGTTGGCTTTTCAATGGCATTATAGTTATCTATTAACTTCTTCATTTGAATTTTTACATCTTCCGGCTGACAAGTTTCGTTACCACCGACTTGATTGGGAAGTCTTTTATAGTCGCCAACGTTAAACCAAGAAAGTCTACTATCAGTAGTTCCTCCCTTTAACGTTTTATGAAGTTCCTTAAAAAAACTTTCAGATAACTTATAATTTGCTTTTTCAATAATCATGTCAATACATTTAAAGTGATTTGCCGTTTCAACAACATCGTCAACTTTAACTAAACCATCAACGCCTATCGTGTTCGTTTCAAAAATATATCTCGTTTGGTCGTGAGTAAGTTTACTTCCTTCAATATGATTAGAATTATACGTTAAATCAATTTGAATTTTATGATAAATTCCACCGGATATTTTATTGTCTTTTTCAATTCTTAAAATACCCAATAGATTATTTGGCGTTTCAATTTTTTTAACAACACGATTAGGTTTAAGAGCGTTTTCAGGGATATTCCACGTTTTACCGACAAGAAAAACTCCGTCTATTTTGCCAAGCGCACAATAGTTTCTAACACTTCTTTCCGATATTCCCCATTTTTTTGCAGTATCTACTACCGATAAATATTTCATATTTATACCTCGATTATATTATATACCCATATCGGCAAAAAGTAAATATATTTTATCAAAATAAATTAAATGTTATTGCCGATAACGGCAATTGAACTAAATATTTATAGTAGTTTAGCAGTATTAAAAATACAAGTAAATTAGTAAGGATTTTAAATATAAAAACAGGTGAAAAGATTTTACTCTTTCCACCTGTTTTGGTTTTTAATTCGTTTTAAACTTACTCCATTGATTTGACGGTTTATTCTAAATCTATAATATTTGACTCATTTTTTGTCCATAATATAAGTTAATTTTTAATTACTAAATTTTTTAGATATATAGCATAATACGTTTGGAAAATTTTTTAATTTATCATAATAAAAAGCAGCTTCTTCTTGTGTTTGACAACAATTTGCTTTTGTTTCAATATGTCTATATATGAAATTATTTAAGTCTTTAATTTCATTGTATTGTATTATTTTAATTTTTTCTTGTTTTGATAATTTTTTTAATTCTACTAGTAGATTGGGTATAAATATTTTTGTATTAATTTTA
>JAZLMT010000115.1:0-4838 GCA_045598745.1 Christensenellaceae bacterium | reverse complement strand
AGGTGCACTTATGAAAAAGAAAAACGATTTTATTATCAGAGCCGACGGTTTTGATAAAGTTACTGGAAAAGCAAAATACGTTTCCGACTATTATCTAGACGGTATGCTTTACGTCGGTGTTGTTCACTCCACATATGCACATGCAAAGATACTGTCTATTGATACAGCCGAAGCGGAAAAAATAGCCTACGTTTATACGTATAAAGATTTAGCAAACAACGTTATTCTTGATATTGTAAACGATAGGCCTGTTTTAGCGCAAGATAAAGTTAGATTTATGGGTGAAGCCGTTGCCGTTGTTGCTTCTAAAAATAAAAACGACCTTAAAAAAGCAATCTCTTTGGTTAAAGTTGAATATGAGCCTTTACCTATTTACCTTGATGTAGAAAGTAGCATGAAAGAAGATTCTGTTTCAATTGCCCCTGACGGAAATATTGCAGGTTCTTTTGAAAATACAAAGGGCGATATTGAAAAGGGATTTAGCGAAGCCGATTTTGTTTTGGAAAGAGATTATGAAGTTCCCCATCAAGAACACGCATATATGGAACCTGATGCCAACTTCTCCTTTTATGATAACGGCGAACTAGTTTTATACACGTCTTCGCAAAGTGCTTTTAACGACCAAAGGATAACGGCCCATGCACTTGGTATTAGCGAAAGCAAAGTCAGAGTTGTTTCGGCAACCGTTGGCGGAGCTTTTGGTGGAAAAGACGGGCACATGACGCAAATTTTCGGTGCTTTGGTAACATACAAAACAGGGCTACCCGCTAAAATCGTTTTTGATAGAAAAGAATCTATCGCATATACTTATAAAAGGCACTCCGCAAAACTACATATAAAAATAGGATTTAAAAATAACGGAAAAATCGTTGCCTTTGATAGCAACACCGTTATTGATACGGGTGCTTATATCGGATACGGTTACACCGTTTTGGGATTACTTAGCGAACATATTGCAGGCCCGTATAATATCCCTAACATTCATATAAAATCAAAGCTTGTTTATACAAACACGACAACATCTTCCGCCTTCCGTGGCTTCGGCGCACCGCAAGCAATGTTTGCAACCGAATCTTTAATCTCGGAAGCATCTTCCCTTTTAAATATTGATCCGCTGAAAATAAGGCTTAAAAATGCGCTTAAGACGGGCGACATCGGTGCTGTCGGGCAAAAGATAACGGCAACGTGCGGAATCAAAAAAGCACTTAAGTTAATGAGTAAAACTTCTCTTTGGAAAGAAAGAAAGAATAAAGAAAATTTCGTTGGCTACGGTATCGCCTGTGGACATTTGAGTTGCGGTTTCGGAAAATCAATTCCCGACTATGCCGAAATAGAAATGAAAAAGAATAACGAAATTTATGAATTTTATATAGGCTTTACCGAAATAGGACAAGGCGGTTTATCTTCCATGCAAGCTATTGCCGTTAAAGCCTTAAACACAACGCCTGATAAAGTTAAGATTATACAAAGTGATACAAAAACGACTTATAATTGCGGTTCAACCGCCGCATCACGTTCAACCTTTATTGCCGGAAACACTATTATAAAAGCAATAAAAGAATATAAAGAAAAAGAACTTACAGGCAACAAAAATATTGTTGTTAAAGTAAAAGTTGACTTCCCGGAACCTACCGAAAAGAAAGGTATCGGTATGCCACACGCTATGTATACCTACGTTGTTCAAGCGGTCAAAGTTAAAGTTAACAACCTAACGGGAAAGATTGACGTTCTTGATGCCGTTGCAGTTACCGAAGCCGGAAATATTATCAACGCTATACAAACAGCAGGTCAAGTCAGTGGCGGTATGGTTCAAAGCCTTGGTTATGCCCTATCAGAAAACATAACGTTTAGAGAAGACGGAACGCTAAACGAAGACGATTTTTCCAAATACATTATCCCAACTTTTTTGGACGTGCCGTCCGTTACTTCTTTGCACGTTAAAGCATACGAAAAGAGTGGCCCTTTCGGAGCAAAAGGTATGGCGGAATCCCCTACGGTTCCAACCGCAGGCGCAGTTAACTCTGCTATATTTGACGCTACGGGAAAATGGCACTATAAACTTCCGATAACGGCTGAATCGGTTTTACTTGGGGAGGACGAATAAATGAACGTTTTAGTTAAAGATAATTTAGGCGAAGTTTTAATACTATTAAATAACGGTTATAAAGTTTTGGCAGGTTCAACAAACGTTTTGGTTAACGTTAAAAAAGGTTTGGAGAAAAAGGAAAATTTCGTTGATATAACTTCCCTTAAAGAATTAAAAGGAATTACTTTTAGTGAAGACGGTTTAACTCTCGGCTCTCTTACCACGTTTAGCGAATTAGAACAAGCCTTAAAAGATAACAAAGAATATAAATGTTTGTTTGATTGTGCTTTTAATATGGGTGGACCACAAATAAGAAACAGAGCAACTTTGGGTGGAAATATTTGTGATGCTTCCCCCGCTTGCGACTTAGGCGCTCCCCTTCTATCTTTGAACGCTAAACTATATGCCGTATCAATTGAGGGCGAAAGAGAAATTGATATTAAAGACTTTTTTATTTCAAACAAAAAAACCACGTTAAAAGAAAACGAACTTTTAGAAAAGATTTTTATTCCGAAGTCTAACGGATCAAACGGATATATCAAGGTCGGCTTAAGAAACGCAATGGCAATAAGTATAGTAAGTTTTGCCTATTCTAAAAACAACGGTAAACTTTCTCTTGCTATGGGTTCGGTTCTGTCAAAACCGACAAGGCTATTAAACGTAGAAAAATATTTAGAGAAAAACACAACGCTTTCTTATACCGAAATTATTAAAGAACTGTATAAAGATATTTCCCCTATAACCGATTTGCGTGCTAGCAGTAAATACCGCTACGAAGTTGCAAAAAATTTACTTATAGATACGCTTGAAAAGGAGTTTAACTATGACTTTATTTAATTTAACTTGTTTTGTTAACGGCAAAAAAATTGAAAAAGAAGTTGACAGTAGTTTAACGCTTCTATCCTTTTTAAGAGATACCTTAAGACTTACGGGAACAAAGGAAGGTTGTGGCGAAGGCGAGTGCGGTGCATGCACCGTTTTAGTTGATAACAAAAACGTTAACGCTTGTATATTCCCTATAACCCAAGCACAAAACAAAAACATTTTAACTATTGAAGGCGTGAGCGAAAACGGAGAACTGAATAAAATACAACAAAGTTTTCTTTCTCACGGTGCAGTTCAATGTGGTTTTTGCTCGCCTGGTATGGTTATGTCTGCAAAAGCATTGTTAGATAAAAACCCAAATCCAACAGAAGAAGAAATAAGGCGTGGTATGAGCGGTAACCTTTGCAGATGCACGGGCTACACCGCTATAGTTAAAGCAATAAAGGACTTATCAAAAGATGAAAAATAGATTATTAATTTTTATTTTGATTATTTGTTTAGCCTTCCCTATTTTCGTTTCATGCGACAACAATAATGAAGGCACGATAAAAGTTACAGACCAAATCGGAAATGAAGTTACAATAAAAGAATACCCGACGAAAATTGTTTCAGGATACTATATTTCCACTTCGGCTTGTTTAGCGCTCGGCTTAAAAAATAATTTAGTAGGTATTGAAATAGACAATGAAAAAAGGCCTATCTATCAAAAGAGTGCAAGTGAACTTACAACCTATCCGAACGTTGGAAGTGCAAAAAATTTTGACGTGGAAAAATGTATCTCGTTAAAACCGGATTTAGTTATTCTCCCTAAAAAAGCAAAAGACAGTAAACTTGCGCTTAATGAAGTAGGAATCCCCGTTATAGTTGTCAATCCCGAAAGCCAAACGCTTTTAGAAGAAATGATTACGTTAATCGGGAAAATAACAAATACCGAATCTAAAGCACAAGAGTTAATTTCTTACTACCACGATAAAATTCAATTTTTAGAAAGTAAAACTAAAACGATAAGTTATAAGCCGACAATTTATATGTGTAGCACTTCCGAATATTTAAGAGGTGCATCTACCTCTATGTATCAAAACGATATCATTGAACTTGCCGGTGGCATAAACGTTATTGAAGATAATTCAGGCAACTTTGTAAACGTTTCCTACGAACAACTTTTAGCCTTAAACCCGGATATAATAATAGTGCCTACGAACGCTACGGCAACAAGTGATCCGACATATATATCAAACATGCTAAACGATACGATAATTGAAGATGTTTCCGCAATCAAAAACAATAAGGTTTTCGTTATGCCAAGCGGATACGAAAGTTGGGATACACCCGTTCCTTCCGGTATTTTAGGCGCACTTTGGTTACTCAATAAATTACACCCGAATATATATAGCGATTCGGATTTCAAAAATGACGTTAATGATTTTTATAAAACGTTTTACTCGTTCAATGCAAATTTTTAACCTATGAAACAAAAGAAAAACAAATTGATTTTTATCATCACCATTTCAATACTTTTTGTCCTTTTTATACTTTCCCTATTTATCGGAAGGTATTCCTTAAACCCGCTTAAAGTTATTTTTGGAGATGCTGATGAAATTGACAATAAAGTTTTTCTATCACTTCGCCTTCCGAGAACTATATTTGCGCTTATTTGCGGTATCGCTCTCGGAATAAGCGGTTGCGTGTGTCAAACAGTATTCAAAAACCCACTTGCTTCACCGGATATTATAGGTGTAGCTAACGGTGCAAATCTCGGCTCTGCCGTCGCAATAGTTTTAATTTCTTCAAGTAGCTTTTTATCAATTACGGTAGGCTCTTTTTTAGGCGGAATTATTGCGACTTTAGCGGTTATACTTATTGCTAAAGCAGTTGGCTCAAACAGCACGTCAATTTACGTTTTATCCGGAATTATTATTAACGCAAT
>JAZLMT010000114.1:0-2637 GCA_045598745.1 Christensenellaceae bacterium | reverse complement strand
GTATTTGTTGACCTTCAGCAGTGCTTTTAACAATTATAAAAAAAAATAATAGAAAAACTATATAAAAATATATTTAAATTTATACAATTTGTGATACAATAAAAAAAACGAAAGTATTTTCGGAGGAATTTATATGGCAATTAAAAACGCATATCTTCTAGATTTATTAGAGAGAACGAAACAAAGAAATCCGGGCGAACCGGAATTTATTCAAGCAGTTACAGAAGTTTTTGCTTCTTTGGAACCTGTTATTGAAAAAAGACAAGACCTTGTTGATGCAGGTGTTTTGGAAAGAATAGTTGAACCTGAAAGAACAATTATTTTCAGAGTTCCTTGGACGGACGATCAAGGTAAGCCACACGTAAACAGAGGTTACAGAGTTCAATTCAACTCTGCAATCGGTCCTTATAAGGGCGGTATCAGGCTTCACCCGTCAGTTTACATAGGTATTATGAAGTTCTTGGGATTTGAACAAGTTTTCAAAAACAGTTTAACAACACTTCCTATGGGTGGCGCTAAAGGCGGTTCTGACTTTGATCCGAAAGGCAAGTCAGATAACGAAATAATGAACTTCTGCCAAAGCTTTATGAACGAACTTTATAAATATATCGGTGCTGATGAAGACGTTCCTGCCGGTGATATCGGAACAGGTGCAAGAGAAATCGGATATATGTTCGGTCAATACAAAAAACTCACGAATAAGTGGGAAGGCGTTTTAACAGGTAAAGGTTTACAATACGGCGGTTCACTTGCAAGAAAAGAAGCAACCGGTTTCGGACTTTGCTACTTCACAAACGAAATGCTTAAAGCAAACGGTTTAGACTATAAAGGCAAAACAGTTTTAATTTCCGGTTCTGGTAACGTTGCTATCTATGCTTGCCAAAAGGCAACAGAATACGGTGCAAAAGTAGTTGCTATGAGCGACTCTAACGGATATATCTACGATAAGAACGGAATTGACCTTAACGCAGTTAAAGAAATCAAAGAAGTTAAGCGTGGAAGAATTAAAGAATATCTTGATTATCATAAGGATGCAGAATATCACGAAGGTTGCAAAGGTATTTGGACAATCCCATGTGATATTGCTCACCCATGCGCAACACAAAACGAAATTGATAAAGAAAGCGCAGAAGCACTTGTTAAGAACGGCTGTAAAGTTGTTAGTGAGGGCGCAAACATGCCTTCAACAATTGAAGCTATTGATACGTATTTATCAAACGGTTTGTTATACGGCCCTGCTAAAGCTGCAAACGCCGGCGGTGTTGCAACTTCAGGATTAGAAATGAGCCAAAACTCTTTAAGGCTCTCTTGGAGTTTTGAAGAAGTTAACGAAAAACTTCACAACATTATGAAATCAATCTTCGCTGCTTGCGATAAGTATTCTAAAGAATACGGTATGCCTGGTAACTATATGGCAGGTGCAAACATTGCAGGTTTCTTAAAAGTTGCAGAAGCAATGAAGGCACAAGGAAACGTTTAATAGTTTTTAACTAATTAAAACCAAAAACACTCTCTAAACTTTAGAGAGTGTTTTTTTGTTAAAATTTGTTTGTTTATAATTAAATATACACCCGTCATACTGAACTGACCTACTTGACGGACAAATGAAGTATCTCTTTGTTTTTTAAGATTCTTCGATTGCCCGTTTTTTAAGCAATTCTCAGAATGACATGGAAGAAAGATTCTTCGTTTGTCCGTTATAAAAGCCCGTCTCAGAATGACATAAAAATCAAACATTGTCATTCAGAGATTGCGAAGCAATCGTGGAATCTCTAAAGCATGAGATTCTTCGCTTGCCTGTTATAAAAGCCCGTCTCAGAATGACATAAAAATCAAATATTGTCATTCAGAGATTGCAAAGCAATCGTGGAATCTCTAAAGCATGAGATTCTTCGCTTGTCCGTTATACAAGCCCGTCTCAGAATAACAGGATAATTAAAGATACTCTCGTTTACTATCGTAAACTCGGTATGACAAATATACATGTCATACTGAACCGACTTACTTGATGGACTATTGAAGTATCTCTTTTGAGATTCTTCGCTTGTCCGTTATACAAGCCCGTCTAATAATGACAGAAATATCAAACATTGTCATTCAGAGATTGCGAAGCAATCGTGGAATCTCTAAAGCATGAGATTCTTCGCTTGTCCGTTATACAAGCCCGTCTCAGAATGACAGGTATAATTAAAGATACACTCGCTTCGCTCGGTATGACAGGTATAAATTATACCTATAAAATCTTTCCCCTTAAAGATTAAGGGGAAATACAAAGGGGATTGAAAAGCGTCTTAAGGGGGTAAAAGGGGGGACATCGCAATCCCCCCTGCCTTTTGTAATCTTTTCGGCACGAAAAGTTATATACTTTTGCTTGCCTTTTATTAAAAGAGATACACTCGTAACTAACGTAAACTCGGTATGACAGGTATATATTTATACAAAAAAATAAAACTAAAAAACGTTTTTAATATTTTTTGCATAAAAAAAGCACTCTAATAAGTGGTGTTCTCATAGAGATTTTTGTTTATTATAAAAGTATAGCCCACTATACTTCGCATTTTGCGAAATATAGTGGGCTTTCCTTGTCCACAAAAGAATAAATCGAAATAGTTATATTTTTAACCTTGTGGTTAAAAG
>JAZLMT010000113.1:0-6576 GCA_045598745.1 Christensenellaceae bacterium | reverse complement strand
ACGCTATCAGGAATTGTAAATGACGTTGCTTTTTTACCTACTGCATATTGAATTAAAGTCTTTCCATCTTTGCTATAAAGGTTACCATCTATTGATTTATAATATCCATTATTATTGTGTACGTTAATACTTGTTAAACTGCTACACTCAGCGAACGCACGATCTCCTATTGCTTCCACACTATCAGGAATTGTTACGCTCGTTAAACTGAAACAATATTCGAACGCCTCTTCTCCTATACTCTTTACGCTATCCCCTATTGTTACACTCGTTAAATTGTAACAATTATAAAATGCAGAATTTCCTATATTTGTTACGCTATTTCCGATTGTTACACTCGTTAAACTGCTACAATATCTGAACGCCTCTTCTCCTATACTTGTTACGTTGTTCCCTATTGTTACGCTCGTTAAATTGCTACAATTACGGAACGCATAAGCTCCTATTGCTTCCACGCTATCAGGAATTGTAAATGACGTTGCTTTTTTACCAATTGCATATTGAATTAAAGTCTTTCCATCTTTGCTATAAAGGTTACCATCTATTGATTTATAATATCCATTATTATTGTGTACGTTAATACTCGTTAAACTGCTACACCCAGCGAACGCCTCATCTCCTATGCTCTTTACGCTATCCCCAATTGTTACACTCGCTAAACTACTACAACCATAAAACGCCATACTACAAATAAATTTACAGTTTTGATTTATAACACAAGAAGTTATTGATCTATCTTTTATTCCAACTAAAACTACATAAGGATTTATGTCGTTACCTAAATATAGTGCGTTATCATATTCGTTATATTGTAACCTGCTACAATTATAGAACGCCTCTTCTCCTATACTTGTTACACTGTCCCCTATTGTTACGCTCGTTAAACTGCTACAAAAAGCGAACGCATAATCTCCTATTGCTTCTACACTATCAGGAATTGTAAATGACGTTGCTTTTTTACCTACTGCATATTGAATTAAAGTCTTTCCATCTTTGCTATAAAGGTTACCATCTATTGATTTATAATATCCATTATTATTGTGTACGTTAATACTCGTTAAACTGCTACACCAATAGAACGCACGATCTCCTATACTCTTTACGCTATCAGGAATTGTTACGCTCGTTAAACTGCTACAATTATTGAACGCCTCATGATAGATAATTTTACATTTGTTATTTATTTCACAAGTTGTTATCGAAGTGTTTTTTGCCATAACTAAAACTACGTAAGGATTATTATTGTTCCCTAAATATAGTGCGTTATCATATTCATTATACTGTAAACTGCTACACCCAGCGAACGCATATTGTATTATTTCCGTAACTTTCTTGCCATTATACATTTCCGGAATAACTATTTTTGAAAGCTTTTCCGCGCTACCTACACCAACAGCATAAGTCCCGTCGTCTTTTAAGCAAAATTCCAAACCTTGTGGGTTTTCATCATTTATTTTTTCACTTTCTTCAACATAATTATCCAAAATTGAATATTCAAACAAAAGTTTTGTGTTATCCTTTACGGGTTCTAAACTCCAACTATCTTGATAATATTGCAAATTAACTGATATGTTTATATTTTCATTATAGTTTTTGTTCATTTCTAAGGCATAATTTGAATAATAAATATAGTCTTCTCCATCAATATTTGTTGAACATTTAACAAACAACCCACGAACAACGTTTTCTTCGCTATAGTTATCGCTAAATACAAATGGCTCAACTAATTGACTTATTGTATCTTGTTTATTTAGTATCACAGTTTCGTAAGTATACGTATCACCATAAATTGATTTAGCAAACGCAATCATTTGTTTTTCATATTTATTTTTCAAATCTTCAAGTGAAAGAATCACGTTAAAAAAACTATTAGCAAAATCTTCTTCACTACCCGTATATTCTGTATGATACTTTTTAAAAATTTCATAAGCAGAAAGCCCGTCTTTGCCTACTACTTGTCCAAGTTCAATGTACTCGTTAGAATTTGAATACTTAACACATAATTTGCCGTTTTCTATCTTCATGTCAACTATACTTATTCCATTTTGTCCGTTTGTTCCGTCTTTACCGTCAACACCGTTTTTTCCATTTGTACCGTCTTTCCCTTCAGCTTTTACGTTAGTGTTTACTTCGCCTATCCACCAAAATCCATCTTTAATATACGGCGTTAAACCGTCCTTGCCGTTTGTTCCGTCTTGCCCCTTTATCGTCAAAAGCCACGCTTCATAGGACAATGGTGTTTGCCCATTACTTTCTGCATATGCAACATAAGTGTTATAAATTGACACTATTTGTTGATTACGTGTATCTTTACTCTCTTCATTACCACTATTATTACAAGCAATAAGTCCAAATAAACAAATTAGTAAACAAAAGTTTAAAACTAAAATAGAAATAATTTTTTTCATAAAATTTCTCCTTTTTGATTTTATTATAATGTTAGAATTCTAACAAGTCAAGTAATTTTTGTTAGAATACTTACAATATAAAGTATGAAAGAATATAACGATATTGGAAAAAATATGAAAATTGCAAGACAAAATGCAAAAATTACACAAACGAATTTAGCAGATAAAATCGGCGTTACACACTCTGCAATAAGTTTTTGGGAAAACGGAATAAACATCCCTAACGTTAAAGATTGCTGTAAAATTGCAGATGTTCTAAATATTTCTATTGACGAGCTTATTGGAAGATTTTAAGTTAAATTTTTTTATGATATATAAAAAATACGACATTAAAAAAGCCTACTAAAAAATTTTTAGTAGGCTTTTTGTTTACTTTTTAGCGTATGGATTTTTTCCATACATTTTTTCTATATTCTCTTGATATTCACGCATATTCGGGGTTTGCTTAATTTCCGTTGCATCTTCAAGTTCTTCTAAAAGTTTCTTTTGTTCCCTTGTGATTCTGTTAGGTATCTCTACGTTTACAACAATATATAAATCTCCGTTTCCACGAGAAGTTTTTATTCCCTTGCCCCTAACGAAGAATATCTTTCCGTTTTGTGTGCCTTCAGGTATTTGATATTCTAAAGTTTCGTCTATAAGCGGAACTAAAACTTTACCACCCAAAGCCGCCGTCTTTACGGAAATAGGAAGTTCAACGTATAAATCAAAATTCTTTCTCTTAAATATCTTTGAAGGTTCAACCTTCATAACGATAATCAAGTCACCGGAAGGGCCACCGTTTCTACTTGCTTCGCCGTAGCCTTGTTTTCTTATGTAACTACCCGTATCTGCACCAGCAGGGATATTTACAGTGAGCTTCGTTTGCGCTCTGTTGTAGCCCTTTCCGTTACAGTCCGGACATTTATCTATAATCTTCTTTCCCGTGCCGTTACAATCAGGGCAAGCCTTAACGCTTACCGAACGGAAAAAGCCGTTACTCGTTGCATATTCAACTTGACCGGTTCCGCCACATTTCGGGCACTTTTTATATGCCGTTCCGTTTTTAGCACCCGTGCCGTTACAAGAGTGACAAGGTTCGTTTCTGCTGTAAACGATATCTTGCGTTGTGCCCTTTGCGGCATCTAAAAAAGAAAGTGAGAGTTCAACGGTAATATCTTGCCCCTTTTCTTTTGTAGGCGCTCTTTGACTACGCCCACCGAAACCGCCGAATATATCGCCGAAAATATCTTCAAACCCACCGAAACCGCTTGCACCGTTAAAGCCGTTAAATCCACCGAAGCCTGCACCACGCCCGTCTGCCGAGCCGAAAGTATCATAATTTTTTCTTTTCGTTTCATCAGATAGAACTTCGTTGGCTTCGTTGATTTCTTTGAACTTTTCTGCGCACTCTTTATCACCCGGGTGTAAATCGGGATGATATTTTTTAACAAGTGTTCTATATGCTTTCTTTATTTCATCTTGCGTTGCGTTTTTAGATACACCTAAAGTCTCGTAATAATCCTTTGCCATAAATTTCCTTTTTATACTACAAACTGAAAGGCAGTTTTTTGCCTTTCAGTTATAGAATTTATTTTATTTTTTGATAATCTTATTGATGGAATTCTTCCCCACCGTTTGCACCGCCTTGTGCATTTGGATCACCGGCGTTTGCACCGTTAGGATTTGCTTGTTGATAAATCTTTCCGAAAATTTCTTGCGACTCGTTTGAAAGTTTTTCGGTAGCCTTAACTATTCTATCGTTATCGTTAGATTCAAGTTCTGTCTTTGCTTCTTTAACGGCATCTTCAAGTTTAGCCTTGTCTTCACTGGAAAGTTTATCGCCCAAATCTTTAATAGACTTTTCTATCGTAAAGATTAAGCCGTCTAACTTATTGTGATTATCAACTGCTTCTTTACGCTTTTTATCTTCTTCTTCATATTGCTTTGCTTCGTTAACAGCCTTGTCAATATCTGCATCAGAAAGGTTTGTTGAAGATGTTATCGTTATGTTTTGTGATTTGCCTGTGCCTAAATCTTTTGCAGATACGTTAACGATACCGTTTGCATCAATATCAAAAGTAACTTCAATTTGCGGAACGCCACGTGGAGCAGGTGCAATACCTACTAAATCAAAGTTGCCAAGCGTTTTATTATCTTTTGCAAATTCTCTTTCCCCTTGTAAAATGTGAATTGAAACTTGTGTTTGATTATCTGCTGCCGTTGAGAATACTTGTGATTTCTTTACAGGAATAGTAGTGTTTCTTTCAATAAGTTTTGTGCATACACCGCCAAGTGTTTCAATACCGAGTGATAAAGGCGTTACGTCTAAAAGTAAAACGTCTTTAACTTCACCGGATAAAACACCGCCTTGAATTGCTGCACCGATTGCAACACATTCATCAGGGTTAATTCCCTTAAACGGTTCTTTACCCGTAACTTGCCTTACCTTTTCAATAACGGCAGGAATTCTCGTAGAACCACCAACCAAAATAACCTTATCAATATCTGCATAAGTTAAACCGGCATCTTCCATAGCCTTCTTCATAGGAACAACCGTTTCGTCAACAAGATCTGCTGTTAAAGCATCAAACTTTTGCTTCGTTAAATCAACGTCTAAATGCTTTGGACCTGTTGCGTCTGCCGTGATAAACGGAAGATTGATGTTCGTTTGATTCATGCCTGAAAGTTCAATCTTTGCCTTTTCTGCAGCTTCTTTTAATCTTTGCATTGCAAGTTTATCTTTTGATAAATCAATGCCTTCTTTTTGCTTAAATGCGTCTACTAAATAATCAATAACTCTCTTATCAAAATCGTCACCACCAAGTAAGCAGTTACCGTTCGTTGCCAAAACTTCAAATACGCCGTCGCCGATTTCCATAATTGATACGTCGAACGTTCCACCGCCAAGGTCGTAAATTATAACCTTTTGCGTTTTGCCTTCTTTATCAAGCCCGTATGAAAGCGCAGCAGCCGTAGGTTCGTTGATAATACGAAGAACGTTTAAGCCGGCAATCTTACCTGCGTCTTTAGTTGCTTGTCTTTGGCTGTCTGAAAAATATGCAGGGCAAGTGATAACGGCATCTTTTACTTCGCCACCCAAATATGCTTCTGCATCTTTCTTTAACTTTGAAAGAATCATAGCGGAAATTTCTTGTGGGGTGTAACCCTTTCCGTCTATATCTACTTTATAATCGGAACCCATGTGTCTCTTTATTGAAGCAACCGTTCTATCAGGGTTAGAAACTGCTTGACGTTTTGCAACCTGTCCTACAAGCCTTTCCCCATCCTTTTGAAATGCTACTACTGACGGAGTCGTTCTGGCACCTTCAGCATTTGCTATAACTACCGGTTCACCGTTTTCCATAACGGCTACGCATGAGTTTGTTGTTCCTAAATCAATACCTATTGTTTTCATATATATAAATCTCCTTATTTCTCTTATTTCGTAACGCTTACTTTAGCGTATCTTATTATTTTATCTTTTATTTTATATCCCTTTTGGAATACTTGTTTAACTACGTCTTCTTCTTCGCCTTCTTCACATGGCGCTTGCATTATCGCTTCACTGATATTCGGATCAAAACGTTCACCTACCGGATTGATTTCTTCAACTTCCAAACTTGTTAAAGTTTCATCAAATTTTCTCTTTAGAAGTTTTAATCCTTCCACGGTCTTTTCGTCTAATCCCATATTTATTGCATTATCAAGATTATCACCTATAGGAAGCAGTTTTAATATCGTTTGAGATTGCCCTTCAAAAAATGCGTTTTGCCAATCCTTTGCAGTTCTCTTTTTATAGTTGTCAAATTCGGCAACGTTTCTCATCCACTTATCTTTATAATCAACTAACTCTTTCTTGCTTTCTTCTAATTCCTTTATTAAACTTTCGTTCTCTTCGGTTAAAGCCTTCTCTTTTTCGGTTAGCTCTTCTTTAACTTCTTTTTCAACTTTTTCTTCTTTTATCTTTTCTTTCTTTTCTGCCATCTCTCTATCCTTTTTTTGATTTAATTATATCTTCTAATATCTTTCCAACGCCTTCTAAAACGGATACAACTTTTTGATAATCCATTCTAAGTGGCCCTATAACGCCATACGTTCCTATCTTAACGCCACTTGCCGAATAGGTTGCGGTAACAAGCGAACAATCTTCTAAATCCTTGTTCTTTTCTTCACCGCCTATCTTTAT
>JAZLMT010000112.1:0-8108 GCA_045598745.1 Christensenellaceae bacterium | reverse complement strand
GCAAGACGGCAACCACGATGCCCCATCATTGGGTTGAATTCGTGAAGTGATTCACAGAATTCTTTAATTTCTTTAACTGATTTACCTTGCGATTTAGCAAGTAAAGCAATATCAGCGTCATCAGTAGGAACAAATTCGTGTAGAGGTGGATCCAAGAAACGAATCGTAACAGGTTGACCTTTAAGTGCTTCCATTAAGCCTTCAAAGTCTGCTTGTTGCATAGGTTCAATCTTATCCAAAGCCTTAATTCTTTGTTCAACTGTTTCAGAACAAATCATTTCACGGAATTTATCAATTCTGCCAGGACCGAAGAACATGTGTTCTGTTCTGCATAGCCCGATACCTTGTGCACCCAAGTCAGCAGCACGTTTTGCATCGTCCGGCGTATCAGCATTGGTTCTAACACCCAAAGCCTTATACTTATCGGCAAGCTTCATAATTCTTCCGAAATATCCGCTGTTTGGATCTACAGGAACTGTCTTAACCTTTCTTGAATAAATCTTACCGGTTGAACCGTCTAAAGCAAGTTCATCACCTTCATGGAATACCTTGCCACCGAGTTCAAAATATTTTTCTTCTTCGTGCATCTTAATGTCGCCACAACCGGATACACAGCATGTTCCCATACCACGTGCAACAACGGCTGCGTGTGATGTTTGACCACCACGAACTGTTAAGATACCTTGAGCAAACTTCATACCTTCAATATCTTCAGGTGAAGTTTCAAGTCTAACAAGAATAACCTTCTTCTTTGCCTTACCTTCTTTAACAGCGTCTTCAGGTGTGAATACGATTGTTCCGGAAGCAGCGCCCGGAGAAGCGGCAATACCCTTACCGACAACGTTATCCTTATCTGCAGCCTTTAAGTCAGCCACGTCAAAAGTCGGGTGAAGCAACATATCTAATGTTTTAGCATCAATTTGAAGGAGAGCATCCTTCTCGCCAATCATTTTTTCATCTAATAAATCACAAGCGATTCTGATAGCGGCTTGAGCAGTTCTCTTACCGTTACGGCATTGAAGCATATAGAGTTTGCCGTTTTCAACGGTGAATTCCATATCTTGCATATCTTTATAATGAGATTCAAGTTTATCGCAAATAGACAAGAATTGTTTATAAGCATCAGGGAATTTTTCTGCCATTTGAGCAATAGGCATTGGTGTTCTAACACCGGCAACAACGTCTTCACCTTGTGCGTTCGTTAAGAATTCACCCATAAGCCCTTTTTCACCGGTTGCAGGGTTACGGGTAAATGCAACACCTGTTCCAGAATTTTCGTTTAAGTTACCGAATACCATAGGCATAACGTTAACGGCTGTTCCCCAAGAATAAGGGATATCGTGATCCATTCTGTAAACGTTTGCTCTTGGGTTATCCCATGAACGGAATACTGCACGGATAGCAGCATCTAATTGTTCCTTCGGATCGTCTGGGAAATCTTTGCCTAAAGCTTCTTTATATTTAGCCTTGAATTGATTTGCTAATTCTTTTAAGTCTTGAGCGGTTAAGTCAACGTCGTAAGTAACGCCTTTCTTTTCCTTCATAGCATCAATTAAACTTTCAAATTCTTTCTTTGAAACTTCCATAACAACGTCTGAAAACATTTGGATAAATCTTCTATAAGAATCGTAAACAAATCTTTCAAACTTTGGATCTGGGTTTCCTTTAATCATTGCGTTAACAACTTCATCGTTCAAGCCAAGGTTAAGAATTGTATCCATCATACCAGGCATTGATGCTCTTGCACCGGAACGAACCGAAACTAAAAGCGGATTCTTTAAATCGCCGAACTTCTTGCCGTTGATTTTTTCCATCGTTTCAATGTTCTTCATGATTTCGGCCATAATTTCTTTATTGATAGTTCTGCCGTCTTCATAATACTTTGTGCATGCTTCTGTTGAAATTGTAAAACCTTGTGGAACAGGTAAACCGATCTTTGTCATTTCTGAAAGATTTGCGCCTTTACCACCTAAAAGCTCACGCATTGAAGCGTCGCCTTCACTAAATAAGTAAACGTACTTATGTGCCATTTTTCTTCCTCCGAAAAATTAATTTACATTTTTTAACTTTATTATTTTACACTATATATAATTTTTTTTCAAGCCTTTTTAACAGCTTTTTCATTTTTAAATTCTTTTTTACAGTATTGTATTATAAGGCAATTAATTCCTTTATTGACGATATCTTTTCGTCAATTTTATTTAATATATAAAAATCTAAAAGTTTTAAGGCTTTATTGAGATTTTCTTCGTTGAAATCACTGAATTTTTCTATATTTTTTATTGTTTGATAGGTTTCGTTATTGATCTCTCTCCCTTCGCCTTCAAAACAATTTTCGCAAAAAAAACTTCCGTCCGTATAATTAAAAAAAGTTCTCCCGATAATATCACCGCCACATTTTTTACAATGTTTTATAAATAATTCGTAGCCAACGATCTTTAATGCCGAGATTAAAAATCTTATTACGAAAATTTTAGGGTTTCCTTGTTTATATGAAATATCCTTTAACGTATTTATTAGAAGCATAAACATATCGGGCGAAACTATTTCTTCCTTCGCAAACTTTTTCGTAAATTCCAAAGCAGTGCCACCGGCATAATATTTTACTATATCTTCACGGATAGAATAAAAGCTGTCTATTAAACTCGCATTTATAACTAATCGTTTATCACCGGTTAATGAAAAAATATATTCGCAAAAACAAAAAGGCTCGGAAGCAAATTTTAATTTTGCCCCTGCCTTTTTTACCCCTTTAATTCTAGCGGATACAATACCCTTTTCTAAAGTGAAAATATTTAAAATTTTATCATTTTCGCCATAAGATATTGAGGATAAAACTATTCCGCTTAACTTTTCTTCCATAATGTTTCTACTTTTTTATCAAATTTTTATATAACAAATAATATGAAATATTACCTGTTTTTTCAAACAATTTCCAAGCAGAATCTGCCGGATTTTTGAAATCAAACTCTTCTTTTTTCATAGCCACCCTAATAGGTAGTATTGCTAATAAAAAAAGATTTATTCTTAAAGGCTAATTTTCTTCGCTGTAGCCGTATTCTTTTAGTAAAAACGCACTGTTTCGCCAGTCTTCTTTAACCTTAACGTAAGTGGTTAAAAACACTTTTTTACCCAAGAATTTTTCCATATCTTCTCTTGCAAAAGAAGAAACTTCTTTTATAGCTTTTCCGCCTTTACCTATTAAAATCGCCTTGTGATTAGGCTTTTCGCAAACTATATCAAGCGATATATTATACATGTTGTTGCCTTTAGCAAGTTCAAATTGATTTACTATTATAGCAACGCCGTGTGGAATTTCTTTTTCAAATTTCAGCAATATCTTTTCTCTCATAATTTCGGAAATCATAAATTTTTCCGATCTGTCGGAAATTATATCGTCGGAAAAAATCTTGTCCCCTTCCGGAAGGAGAGATAAAAGCACCTTTTTTAATTCTTTTAAGTTTTTATTTTTTCTTGCCGAAACGGGAACTATTTCTATTCCCAGCTCCGAAAGCTCCTTCATTTCGGAAATCAATAAACTTTCCGGCATAATATCCGTTTTAGAGAGTGCTAAAACAAACGGAATATCCGACTTCTTGAATTTAGCAACTAATTCTTTATCGTTGTCGGAAAGCCCTTCGTGAGCATCTAAAACAAATAAAATACAATCTACGTCTTGAGTGGAATCACTCGTCGTTTTTTGCATAACGGAATTGAGCATGTTATCTGCCTTATAAATACCAGGGGTATCAATAAAAGCGATTTGATAATCGTCTTCCGTCAGCACACCCATTATTCTGTCTCTTGTCGTCTGTGGCTTTGGCGAAACTATCGCAACCTTTTCTTTAACCAAAACGTTTACAAGTGTAGACTTGCCTGCGTTTGCTCTCCCTATTACTGCTACAAAACCACTTTTCATTCTTCAATACCAAGAAAGCTTAACACCTTCTTTTCCTTTTCTCTCATCTGTTTTTTATCTTCGTCTATCATGTGATCGTAACCGAACAAGTGGCAAAGCCCGTGAACGATTAAATACTGCCTTTCTATCTCTTCACTGTGCCCCAACTCTTCTGCCTGTTCCTTAACTCTTTCTTCATTTAATACTATTGAACCGATAAACAAATATTTACCGTCAACTTCAAAAGGGAAATCCTTTTTATAAATTATTTTTCCACGAATCCCGTCAATTGTCGGAAACGATAAAACGTCGGTAACCTTATCAACTTTTCTCGTCTCTCTGTTGAGCCTTTGAATCTCTTTTGCATCAACAAAAACAAGTTCTGCCATTAAATCGTCTTGCTGATCAAGCGTTTTATATACGGCGTCTGCAATTTTGTTTAAGCCCTTTATTTTTTCTTCACACTCAATTTTCAATCTACTCATTATTATCTTCCTTAACAGGTGCTTCGTTAGTATTTTCGTTTACTTCTTTAACTTCTTCCATTTGCTCTTGATTTATAACCACTCTAGGATATTCAACCCTATTATGATATATTCCGGCAATGTTGTTTATTATGGTGTTTTTTATAATACTGATTTCTTTAAGCGTTAAATCACACTCGTCAAATTGCCCCATATCCATTCTGTCGTTAATAATCTTTTCAACAGTTTTGGTAACTTTTTCTCTTGAACGGTCTGTTAGCGTTCTCGTTGCGGCTTCGGAAGCATCTGCAATCATAATAATTGCGGAAATCTTACTTTGTGGCTTTGGCCCTGAATAACAATAGTTTGTTATATTAACTTCACCGTCGGTATACTTTTGTGCTTTAGCATAAAAATAATATATCGGCATCGTTCCGTGATGTTCACGGCAAACAGATGCAATTTCACTTGGAAAATGATTTTTTATAAGCAAATTATATCCGTCAGTCGCATGTGCTTTGATTATGTTGGTAGAAAGTTCCGGAGTAAGTTCGTTATGCGGGCTTTCTTGTTTCGTTAAGTTTTCGGAGAAAAATTCCGGATGGCGAAGTTTACCGATATCGTGATAATATGCGCAAGTTCTTGCTAAAAGCGCATCTTCGTCAATAGCAGTAGCACAAGCTTCTGCAATATTAGAAACGGTTATAGAGTGATTAAACGTTCCGGGAGCCTCGTCTATAAGCCTTTTTATAAGCCAAGACTTATGGTCGGTGAGTTCCGATAGCCTAAATCTCGTTATCTTATTAAATACCGCTTCAAAAAAAGGAAGTATAACTATAAACAATGCTACGGCAAGCGGACCGGAGCAAAAAGCACAAGCAAAAATTCTTACGAAATACATTGCATCGTTAGAAGAATTTTTTACTATTAAAAGAATAGCAACACCTAAAACTGTATAAAGAGAAATAAACAAACTCTTTACAAGCAACATCAACCTTGAATATGCCTTATCAACAACCAAAACCGCAACAATACTTGAGGCTATTGCCATGATAAAAAGAATATATTCTTTAGAATTATTTATGACTTCGGAATATACGTCGATAATATAAATCAAAATACAGAAAACAACACTATTAAACATAGCGTTTTTCTTGTTGGACATAAAGGCTGTGAGTAGTGCAATGAGCGCAATAGGCCTTAAAGTTAAATCAATATATATACCGAATAAATACGTTATTATCATGGATAATTCCATAATAAAGAACATCATTTGCGAATTGCTTGTTTTCTTTAAGAAATTTCTGTCAAAGAAATAATAGAACAAAAACATCAACGAAAACAAAATCAAAACGATTGCAACAACGTGAATAAAAGAAACGATATCACTAAAACAATCGCTAACTTTTTTATCCGATACACCTGCTTTATTATTTAGAAATATAAACAACAAAAACAGCCCTGAAATTATCAAAGCGTTTATAAAATAGACTATGATGTTCTTAACGTAGTCTTTTGTTTTCCATTGTTCAATTTTTTGCGATAAATTTTTAACCATATTTTTCTTAAGATATAATCACCCTGTATTTTAACGTTACAGAATATATATATCTGTTCCCCACTTTTGTTTTCTCTGTTTTTTCTTCAACTATTTCTCTATCTAAAAGTTCTTTTGCTAAAACTAACGCATCGTTTTCCAAAGCATCACTTTCGTTTTCAAAAGAAAATTTATAATCACAAATTATACTTGCACAAGCAATAACGTTCCCGTATGAAGACATATATTCTTTCGGCTCAACGATCATATCGCCTACACAAACGCTATCACCGATATTTTTTTTTGCAACGCCACGATATACTTTTAAGTTTTCAATCACTCCGTTACAGGTTGATTTTAAAAACGGCTTTTGCTCTTTTATTTCTTTCTTCTCTTCCTTTACGGCACTGTTTACAATTAAATAATTGCCTTTCCTTTCTAAAGAAACAAAACTTAAATTTTTATTCTCTTTTAAAATCACGGACGCTTCTTTTTTTAAGTCAAAAGAAGAAAAAGAACAAAACGGTTTTATACCGTCTCTATATAATTGCTCTTTAATCTCGCCCTCGTATACGTTACCGCTTCCCGTAAAAGAAATAGCAAAAATATACCCGTTTGAAATTATTGAAAGCACTATAAAAAACACAGCGCCCAAAGTTAAACCTATATTCCTATAAAAGAATAATAGCGGATAACCGAAACCATAGTCTTTTATCTTTTTAATATTATAACATAATTCGTTTAAAATAGCAAAAAATTTTTTATTATCAAAAAACGGAATAGAAATTATTACGGCGTTTTTTGAAATGATTTTTAGTTTTCTTATTTCTATTTTTTGTTTATTTAGAATATTTATAAGCGCATGAATATTTCTGCCTTCAACCTGATATCTTGAATAAAGCCCTATTCTCTTACTATGGATTTTATTTTTCCACAAATTGCCAAATCCCCTTCACAGTATTTTTTTATCGTTAATTCTTCTCCCGAAATCTTGACCATTTGTTTTTTTATCAATAAAATTATTTCTTCTTTAGAATACTTCTTTATGCTTTTAACGTTTTCAAAATATCCTGCAACTTCCCCTATAATAGTTATCTTGCTAAACTGCCCGTTTAATTCTTCGTTTAGCCCTAAACTCTCCAAAATATTTTCAATAAAACTCATATTTCACCTAAAATATTTTATGAGAATTTTAAAATAAAAATACCCGTAATAAGAAGTAACCTTCAAAATACGGGTAATAATTTAATTTGCTTTTTTATTTTTTGATTTATATTCATCAATTATCTTTTGATACCTGTCTAAAACGTCTATTGCCAACACGTCCCATGTTCTATAGATTGTTTTATAAGCATTTTCGCCACATTGTTTTGCCTTCTCTCTGTTGTCTATAACGTCCAACATTTTTGATGCAATACTTTCGGCGTTTTCTTCGCAAAGATATCCGTTCTCATTATCTATAACTTCTTCTGCCGAGCAAGAATCTTTTACAACGATAGAAGGTTTTTTATGTGCCGCCGCCTCAACCTTCGTAATACTTGCCATATCAAACGTTGAAGGGAACACCAACACGTCTGATGCAAGAAAATATCCTTGGATAAGTTCTCTGTCTCTAACGTCACCCGTAAATATTACTCTGTTTTTAATATTGAGTTTTGCAGTATATTTTTTAAAATCTTCAAGTTCAAAGCCACCACCAACGAATAGCATGGTATACTTTTTGTTTTTATCGTCTAAAATTTTGCAAGCATCAGCAATAAGTTTAATGTTTTTATAGTAAGCCATTCTACCTACAAAAATAAATATAGGATTCTCTAAATCCAAGTTGTGTTTAACCGCAACTTTTTGTATCAATTCTTCGGGATTATCGGGATAAATATAGTCGGTGCCGTTTCTAACAACGTCAACTTCCCCTTTGTATCCATAATCGTAGAGAATTTTTTTACTTGCTTCACTAACCGTCCAAACCTTATCTGCTTTCTTATATGAACGCATAACGATTTTTAAGGCAATATTATTTATAAATCCTATTTTACAAACTCTTTCAAAATCTCTTTTATATTGAGTATGCAACGTTATTACAACGGGAATATGTTTTTTCTTTGCCATTTTAATAGCAAACTTTCCTATAAAAAAAGGCGTTTGTGTGTGAAATATATCAAAACTTTCTTCTTTTATTCTCTTCTTAAACTTTTTATCTGTAAACGGA
>JAZLMT010000111.1:0-9782 GCA_045598745.1 Christensenellaceae bacterium | reverse complement strand
AGTGATTTTTTTATTTTTTTTGTTTTATAAATCTAAATTTTTTAACGCAATTTTACAATGTTCGTATGTTAATCCACCCTGTAAATATGCAATATAAGGCGGTTTAATCGGTGCATCTGCAGAAAGTTCTATTGAAGAACCTTGTGTAAAACAACCTGCCGCCATTATAACTTCGTCGTTATATCCCGGCATTGCCCAAGGAAGCGGTAAAACGTAACTATCTATCGGTGAATTCTTTTGAATTCCTTGAATAAATTTTATAAGTGGTTCTTTTGCCCCGAATTTTATTGATAAAATTATGTCGTTTGGCGTTTGGTTAAAAGACGGTGACGTTTCATAACCTAATTTATTCATAACGGCACCGAATAAAAGTGTTCCTTTTATTGCTTGCAAAACGACGTGTGGTGCTACGAAAATTCCTTCATAAAATTGTGAATATCCAGGTAAATATGATGATACTTCGCCACCTATAGAAGGTGAAGTCAATCTGTTTTGAACTAAATCAACGTATTTACTATCGCCACAAACGTATCCGCCCGTCGGAGCAATTCCACCACCAAGGTTTTTTATTAATGAACCTGCCAAAAGATTAACACCAACTTCAGTTGCTTCTTTTTTATCCATAAAAGAGCCATAACAATTATCAAGCATTATGCAACCGTCAAAGCCGTTATTTCTTAAAAATTTAACAATTTTTTCAATGTCGGAAATGGAAAGTGCTTCTCTCCACTCATATCCACGTGAACGTTGTAAATAAACCATTTTCGGTTTATTGTTTTTTAGGTATTTTTCTATCGCATCGTAATCAAAAGTATTGTTTTTTAATGCGATTTTATCAAATTTTATGTCGTAGTCTTTTAGTGAACCGTTGTTTTCACCAATAATTACGTCGTTTAACGTATCATAAGGGTTACCCGTTATTGAAACGAAAGTATCGTTAGGACGAAGAACACCGAATAAACAAAGTGTTAATGCGTGCGTTCCCGAAACAATACTTGGTGAACAAATTGCTTTTTCGCATTTAAAAATGTCTGCAACGACTAAATTTAGCGTGTCCCTTCCTTCGTCGTCATATCCGTAGCCTGAAGTCCCGTTAAAATGGCGAAGCGCTATTTTATTTTTTTGAAAAGCGTTTAGAACTTTTTCTTGATTAAAAAGTGCAATTTCTTCGTGATATAAAAATTTTTCTTTTAATTCTTTTTCGCAATCATTTATTAAATTTATATCTATCATAGTTTTGTAATCCTTTCGGCAATTTCTTCAATATTCCCCGGTTTAATATATTGTAAATTTGGCAATCTTTTGAAAAAAGTTATTTGTCTTTTTGCATAGTGACGTGTGTTTAGTTTGATTTCTTTAATAGCTTCTTCAAGTGTGATTTTATTTTCAAGATATGAATAAATCTCTTTATATCCTATACCTTGCATCGCTTGATTATCAAGTGTTAAACCCTTTTCTTTTAATGATATAACTTCTTCAATTAAACCGCTTTTAATCATGTTGTCAACACGAAAATCTATTCTATTATATAATTCTTCTCTCGGAAAATCAAAAGTATATGCTTTATAGTCGCAAATAGGCGTTAAATCGTCTTGAATTTCGCTTTTAATATATCCGCTATCATATATTTCTAAGGCACGAACGACTCGCTTTATATCGTTTTTGTGTATTTTTTCAGCACTTAAAGGATCTTTTCTTAATAAAATATTATAAACGTATTCGTTAGAAAATTCTTTTGCAAGATTAAAATATTTTTCCCTTGCTTCTAAATTTTGTTTAGAATTACCGTAAGACATATTGTAAATTAAAGAGTTGATATAGAAACCTGTTCCACCACATATAACGGGGATTTTCCCTTCGTTATTTAATTTTTCAATTATAGGCATAGCAAGTTCTTTATAATCGCCTACAGAAAAATTTTTATCTCCATCTACCACGTCAATTAAATGGTGTTTTATTCCTTGCTGTTCTTCAGTAGTCGGTTTTGCTGTTCCGATATTAAAATCACGATAAACGTTCATTGAATCGGCAGAAATAACTTCACTATTAAGTTTTTTTGCGCACTCTACCGCAAGGGCAGTTTTACCGCTTGCCGTTGGACCGCAGATAATCAAAAGTTTATTCATTAAACAATTCTCTTAAACCATTTATCAATTTCGTTTCTTGTTATTTTAACCGTAACAGGTCTGCCATGTGGGCATTTTAGTGAAAGATTTCCGCCTATCATATCTAAAAGCGCCTTTATTTCACTATCATCTAATTTGTCCCCTGATTTTATTGCTGACTTACATGCTTTTTGGGCAAATTTTTCCATAAGTAAATCTTTCATCGTTAAATTCTTTAACGTATTCATATCGGATAAAATTTCATTAAAAAATTTCTTTAAGTCAATATTCGTTAAATAAACGGGTATTGATGAAACTTTAAAACTTTTTCCACCAAATTCTTCAATATCCAAACCGAATTCTTTTAACGAATCAAGTTTTGAAAGCATAAAATCATATTCACTGCTATTTGTTTCTAAAATAAACGGTAAAAGCAGTGGTTGAATTTCATAATTTTTTGTTTTGTTGTTTGAAACGATTTTATCAAATAAAAGCCTTTCGTGTGCAGCGTGTTGATCAATTAGATATAAATCGGTTCCGTCTTCTAAAACAATAAACGTATTTAGCGCTTGACCTATAACTTTAAGCTCTTTTGAAATTTTAATTTCAGATTGAACTTCTGCATTTTTCTTTTCTTTTTCAAGTTTTTCAATATAAAGTTTGTTTTCTAAAAATATATCGTTATATCCGGTGCTTTCTTGTTGTTTTTCCTCAATGCTTTTAACAACTTTGCTATCGTTTAAAGTAACCTTTTCAAAACTGAACTTGTCATCAGAATTATTAACAAATTTATATTCTTGTTTTTTCGGCTCAACTTCTAGCTTTTTTTCCGGAACAACGATGTTTAATACGTCAAGAGTTCCGTCTAAAACTTTTGATATAACAGAATAAATTGCGCCGTAAACTATTTGGTTATTCATAAATCTAACGTCAATTTTATTTGGATGAACGTTGACGTCAACATACTCGTTTGGAAGTGAAATTAAAAGTAAATATAGTGGATATTGCCTTTTCATCATGTATGGTGCATAAGCGTTTGAAATACTTGATGAAACCGTTTGATTTATAATATATCTACCGTTTAGAAACGTCGTTTGATAACTTCTGTTTGCCTTTGAAAATAAAGGTTTGGAAATATATCCTTCAATTTTTACTCCGTTTTTTTCCGTTTGAATAAAATGGCAATTTTTTAACGTTTCAAGACCGTATATACTTAAAAAAGCAGATTCTAAACCTTCACCAAAAGATTGGTAAATAACCTTTCCGTCAGCTTTATACGTTATTTTTAAGTTAGAATTTCCTAATATTATTCGAGCAACAACAGCCGTTATTTCGTTTTCTTCCGATTTAGGTGTTTTTAAAAATCTAGCTCTAACAGGCGTGTTGTAAAATAAATTATTTACCGTTATAGTTGTCCCTAATTCGCTTGGTGAATCGAAAATATCTATATTTTCTCCGCCTTCGCATTTTAAAATCGAGCCAACTTCATCATCTTTTGTTTTAGTTTCAATGGTAAACTTTGATACTGAAACAACACTTGCTAAAGCTTCACCACGGAACCCCAAGGTTTTTATTGCATCTAAATCTTCTACCTTGGATATTTTACTTGTAGCATGTGGTAAAATTGATTTTGCTAATTCGGTTTTTTCTATGCCACAGCCGTTATCCGTGATTTTTATTTCGGTAATTCCACCGTCAATAATCTCAATTAAAATATTATTTGCACCTGCGTCAATGGAATTTTCTACTAATTCTTTAACGACAGAAGCAGGCCTTTCAATAACCTCACCTGCAGAAATTCTATTAAAAATTTTACTGCTTAAAATATTTATTTTACTCATTTTCTTCCTTAACCATATTGATAAGTTCGGTTAAAGTATTAAACGCATCAATAGGTGTCATTTTATTTATATCTAATTCTTTTATTGTCTTTTCTATTCTTGAAGGACGTTTAACGGTTTCATCTTCGTTATTTATATTAAAAGTTATATCGTTATTCTCTAGGCTCTTTAAAATTTCTTTGGCTCTATTCGTAACGTCCTTTGTTATTCCCGATAAAGAAGCAACTTCAATACCAAAACTTCTATTAGCGCCACCACGCATAATTTTTCTTAAAAAAACTATTCCACCGCTTATTTCTTTAACAGTAACTTTATAGTTTTTTATACCTTCTATCTTCCCTTCAAGTTCTGTTAATTCATGATAATGCGTTGCAAAAAGTGTTTTAGCTTTAATTGTGTTATTAATATATTCTACGACAGCCCAAGCGATTGATAAACCGTCAAAAGTGCTTGTTCCACGGCCTATTTCATCTAAAACAATTAAACTGTTTTTTGTTGCATTTGCTAAAATATTTGCCGTTTCCGTCATTTCTACCATAAAGGTGCTTTGATCTGAAATAAGATTATCACTTGCACCAATACGGGTAAAAATTCTATCTACAAGTGGAATTTTTGCACTTTCACAAGGAACAAACGAACCGATATGTGCCATTAACGTTATTATTGCGATTTGCCTCATATACGTGCTTTTTCCCGCCATATTCGGCCCTGTTATAATTATCGTTCTGTTTTCGGAATTATCAAGTAAACAATCGTTTGAAATAAAACGTTGTTTTGAAAGTTTTTCAACAACAGGATGGCGTGATGCTATAAGTTCCAAAGTATCACTGTTTTCTGTTATTATCGGATAAACGTAGTTGTTTTCTTTTGCTACCGTTGCAAGAGAAATTAAAGCGTCAAGCGAACTTATTGCATTACTGCATTCAATAAAATCTTCTATTTTGCTTTCCAAAAATTTTCTTATTTTATTATAAATTTCATTTTCAAGTTTAAGTGACTTTTCTTCACTTGATAAAATCTTTTCTTCAACTTCTTTTAATTCGTCAGAAATATATCTTTCACAGTTTGCAAGTGTTTGTTTGCGTTTATATTCATAAGGAACAAGATTTTTAAATGAGTTTGTTACTTCAATATAGTATCCGAAAACGTGGTTATAAGATATACGCAAATTCTTTATGCCCGTTTTTTCTCTTTCCCTATTTTCTATTTCGGCAATAATTGCTTTGCTGTTTTTATTTATAGAACGAAGTTCGTCTAAATCTTTATCAAAACCGTTTTTAATATAACCGCCTTCTTTTAAATTAGCAGGTGTATCAGTATCGTTGATCGCAGATTTAAGAAGTGAAACAACGTCACTAAAATCTTTTATTTCGTTTGAAAGTTTGGTGACTAATTTTGAAGTAAGCCCTAAGAGATTAAATTTAACGTTAGGTAAAACTTCTAAAGAATTTGAGAGAGCAACGCAATCTCTTGGCATAAGATTTCCGTTTGCGATTTTACCGGAAATTCTACCTATATCCTTAATTGTGGAAAATAATTCCGAAATAGAAGTTCTAACTAAAGTATTATCAAAAAAAGCCTTAACGCCGTCTAATCTTTCGTTTATATCATTAACGTTGTTTAGCGGATATAATAACCATTCTGAAAGTTTTCTAGCCCCCATGCTCGTTTTGGTTTTATCTAAAAGCCAAAGAAGTGATCCATATCTTTTCCCGTCATGAAGCGTTTTTGTTATTTCAAGATTTCTAACCGTATTATAGTCAAGCATTAAAACTTTTTCATCAGATTTAACGATAACCTTTTTTATATTGATAAGTGAATGTTTTTGTGTTAATTTTAAATAAGAAATTAACGCGCCTGTCGGACGGATAACAATATCGTTTTCTTTAATATTAAAAACTTGCAAATTTGTCGTTCCGAATTGTTCCTTTAAAGCGTCAATAGCAGAATTTATGTTATATTCGCTTTCGGTAAAAAGTGAAAACTTAACTAAAACGCCATGCTCTATAAGCGGAGATATTGAAAAAACTTCATACCCTTCTTTATTTGAAATAATTTCCGCAGGTGCAATTTTAACAAGTGCATCTGAAATTTTTTCGTATAAATTTTCACCTTTGATTTCTTTTGTGTATAATTCACCCGTAGTAATATCTACCCAAGAAAGAGCACAAGTATTTTTTTCAAGAAAAACCGAGCATAAAAAATTGTTTTTATGTTCGTCAATCAACTCGTTGTTCGTAACTGTTCCGGCAGTAACAACTCTTATAACGTCACGTTCAACTAAATCTTTTCCGTTTGGTTCGGTAAGTTGTTCGCAAATAGCAACTTTTTCACCAAGTTCAACAAGTTTAGAAATATAAACGTCTGCTGCATGAAAAGGAATACCACACATTGGAGCCCTTTCTTCAAGCCCGCAATCTCTACCGGTTAATGTCAAATCTAAAAGTGATGAAGCCTTTATTGCATCATCAAAAAACATTTCGTAAAAATCGCCTAATCTATAAAAAATTATGCAACCTTTATATTTTTCTTTAACACTAAAATAGTGTTGCATCATAACTGAAAGTGCCATTTTTCACCTATATTAATTCACCGATTAAAGATATTCCACCGGTTTTATTTATTTTAACTGAAACAAATTCGCCTATTATGTTTTTATCGCTATTAAAATAAGCCATCCTGCCGTATTCGTCACGACCTAAATACATATTTTTCTTATCATCAAACCCTTCACACAGGATTTCAACAGTTTTACCTAAATATTTTTTTGATTGTTCTCTATTCAAATTATTTTGATAGTCAATCAAAAGTTGTATCCTTCTTTTTGAATCTTCTTCACTAACTTGACCGTCATATTTTTCGGCAGGAGTTCCACTTCTTTTTGAATAAATAAAAGTAAATGCGCCGGAAAAACCAACCTTTTTCATTAAATCAAAGGTATCAAGAAAATCTTCTTCGTTTTCTTTAGGAAAACCTACCATTATATCGGTCGTAATCGCTATATCAGGTATATTTTTTCTTAAATATTCAACTTTATCCAAATAATCTTCCCTGGTATATTTTCTATTCATAAGTTTAAGAATATTATTACTTCCGGCTTGAACTGGCAAATGAATTGAGTGGCAGATTTTATCGTTATTTTTAATTACTTCTACCAAATCTTTAGATAAATCTTTTGGATGATTCGTCATAAATCTTAATCTGAATTTACCTTCAATTTTGCATATTTCACTTAATAGCATCGGAAATGTTGTGTTTTCCAAATCATTTCCGTAGGAATTAACGTTTTGCCCTAAAAGTGTTATTTCTTTATATCCGTCTTTTATTATATCTTTACACTCTTTAACAATATCTTCTATTTTTCTACTTCTTTCTCGCCCACGAACATAAGGAACGATACAATACGTGCAAAAATTATTGCAACCATACATAATATTTACCCAAGCATTTGGATAACTTGTTCTTGCTCTCGGTGTTCCTTCAACAATTTCACCTTCTTTATCCCAAACGTCAATTATAGGTTTATTTTGTGAAAGTTTTTTTATAAGCATATTTTTAAAATCTTCAAGATTATGTGTTCCGAAAATTATATCAACAAATGGGAATTTTTTGTGTAATTCTTCAGGCTTTCCTTTTTGTTGAGTCATACAACCACCAACGGCAATAATCAAATTTTTATTATCTTTTTTAAGTTTTTTTAAAGCGCCGATATTTCCTTCTGCCGTATTTTCGGCATTTTCTCTAATACAACAAGTATTAAAAACTATAACGTCTGCTTTAGATACATCGTCAACGTAAGAATAATCAAGCGATTCTAATATTCCCGCAATTTTTTCACTTTCGTGAAGATTCATTTGGCATCCGTATGTATATATGTGATAATTTTTCATAAATCTTTCCTTTTACCCTATAATATTATAATAAATAATATTATTTGTCAATTTATGCGATTAAAAAGAATAATTTTTTATAAAATAATTAAACTATTTTTAATGAAAAAATCTATTAAAATTATTCTGTTTATAATTTCAATTTTTTTATGTATAACTATTTTTTCGGTATCATATTTTTACATTGTTTCTTCTCAATTTAAAATTGACGAAAAAAAATTAAACTTATCTAAAAATACGATTACTTTATACGATTGCAATAATAATGAGATAAATAACGAAATTAACGACGAAAAAATTTCAATTAAAGATATAAATAAAAACACAATAAATTCTTTTATCGCCATTGAAGATAAAAGATTTTTTTCACATAACGGCGTTGATAAAAAAGCAATATTTAGGGCTTTATTTAAGGATTTAACAACATTTTCATTAAAAGAAGGTGCATCTACTATTACGCAACAAGTTGTAAAAAACACGCACTTATCAAATGAAAAAACATTAAAAAGAAAGATTAAAGAGATAAAACTTGCAAAAGATCTTGAAAAAAAATATTCAAAAAAGCAAATTTTAGAAATGTATCTAAATTCAATTTATTTCGGTGATAATTGTTATGGGCTTGCTTCGGCATCAAAGCATTATTTTAATAAAAAACCAAGTGAACTTTCTTTAAACGAAAGCGCCGTTTTGTCTGCTATTGTTAAGTCTCCATTGAACTATTCCCCAACGAAAAATATAGAAAATTGTTTTAGAAGAAAAAATCTTGTTTTAAGCGAGATGTTTAAACAAAATTTAATTAAAGAAAAAGAATATAATAAGGCGTTAAATGAAAAAATAGAATTAAAAATTAAAGATAAAAACGATAAGTTTGATTTTAACTACTTAATTGACATTGACCTTGACGAAATTTTAGAAAAGAACAAATTATTTAATAAAAAAATTAATGTTTATACTACGCTTAATAACGAATATCAACAAATAATTGAAAGTAATTTATTTAAATTTAACGTTTCAAACAATGCTTCTTCAATTATTATGGATAAATCAGGCAAAATTTTAGCATATTATTCAAATATCGGTGAAGTTAATAGGCAACTTGGTTCAGTTATAAAACCTGTTTTGGTGTATGCCCCGGCTTTTAATGAAAACATTATAAACGAAACTACAATAATTAACGACGAAATTGTTAATTACGGCGGTTATTCCCCAAAAAATTATAATGACAAATATTCCGGTGATATTTATATTAAAGACGCAATTTCAAACAGTTCAAATATTTGCGCCGTTAAAGTTTTAAATTCTTTAACGATAGATAAAGCAAAAAAAATAACACAAAATTTACCACTTAATTTAACAAATAACGATAATTTTTTAAATATCGCACTTGGCTCTACCGAAAAAGGAAATACATTAAAAAATATAACTTCAGCATATCTTCCCTTTTTAACAAACGGATATTATATCAAACCATACACGATTGAAAAAATAACTGATGAAAACGGGAAAACTTTATATAAACATAATGATACCGGTGTTAAAATTTTTGATGAAGGTAGTTGTTTTTTAATAAACGACTGTTTAAATGAGTGTGCATTAAACGGAACAGCAAAAAAATTAAAAAAAGTTTCTGAAAACTTATGCTCTAAGACCGGAACGGTTGGAAACAAAAACGGAAATATGGATGCTTATTCAATTTGTTATGATATAAATCTAATTTCAAGCGTTTGGCTTGGAAACGAAAACGGAAGTTTAATGGATAATTCTATAACAGGTGGAAATTATCCCACTATAATAAATTCAAATATTTTGGAAAAAATCTATAATATAAACGGTAAACCTTCTTTTTTTAATATGCCTAATTCTGTTAAAAAAATAGATATAGATAAATTAAGTTTAGAAGAAAAAAAGGTAGAACTATCTAATGAGTTTACTCCGAAACGTTATAT
>JAZLMT010000110.1:0-12738 GCA_045598745.1 Christensenellaceae bacterium | reverse complement strand
TTTTTAGCAAGAATCGTATTCAAACGTTTCTTTGTTTTCAAAATATGGTCTGCTTGAATTTTAATATCGCTTGCTTGACCTTGAGCACCACCTAAAGGTTGGTGAATCATTATCTCACTGTTTGGAAGGGCAAATCTCTTTCCCTTTGCACCGCTTGATAACAAGAATGCGCCCATACTTGCAGCGATACCGATACAAATAGTGCTAACGTCACACTTAATATAATTCATCGTATCATAAATCGCAAGTCCTGCAGTAACACTTCCGCCGGGGCTATTTATATATAAGCAAATATCTTTATTTGGATCTTTACCTTCAAGATAAATAAGTTGTGCAACAACAGTGTCTGCTACTGCATCGTTTATTTCACCTGTTAGAAAGATTATTCTATCTTCTAATAATCTTGAATAAATATCGTAACTTCTTTCACCCTTTCCCGTATTTTCAATTACGTAAGGAACAACGGTATTCTTAATTTCCATAAAATCTCCACTATATTATATAATGTTTATATTTATTATTTTATTTCGTTTGCACTCTTTAAGAAATCAAACAACTTTTTGATAACGATTTCGTTTTTCATATAGTCAAGTTGACGTGCTTGCATATTCTTCTTAACGTCCGGTGCAGGTTTGTTTTGAGCCTTTGCCATTTCTGCAATTCTGTCTTCAACGTCTTTATCAGTTGCTTCAATCTTTTCGTTTTCAATAATTTGTTCAATAACGAGTTGTGACTTAACGATATCGGTTGCTTGTGCTTTATAACCTTCTCTGTATTCTTCCATGGTTTTACCCATATACTTTAAGTAGTCATTAAGTTTTAAACCTTGGTAAGAAAGCCTATATTCCATTTCTTGAACCATGTTGTCAATTTGTCTTTCAATAAGCGCATTAGGAATTTCAACGGTAGAAGTTTCAGAAATCTTTTTAACGATTTCGTCTTCAATTTCTCTATCTGCCTTATCTTTATTTTGTTTCTTTAATCTTTCTTTAATTTCAGCTTTATAAGCTTCAACGCTTTCACTACCTACTGCTTCTTTAATAAATTCATCATTTATTTCAGGAAGTTCTTTTTCCTTGATTTCGTGAAGAGTTACCGTAAACACAGCATCTTTACCTTTTAAGTTTTCTGCGTGATAGTCATCTGGGAATTTAACTTTAATATCTTTCGTATCGCCGATTTTCATGCCTTCAACTTGTTCTTCAAATCCAGGAATAAACATCTTTGAACCTAAAGTTAAATTTTGTTTTTCAGCTGTTCCGCCGTCAAACTTAACGCCGTCAACAGAACCTGAATAATCAATAACACACGTATCGCCGTTTTTTGCAGGTCTGTCTTTAACGTCTATCATTCTTGAATTACGTTCTTGTAAACGCTTAATTTCGTCTTTAATATCAGACTCTTTTACATTATACGCAATTTTCTTAAATGTTATACCTTTATATTCACCGAGTTTAACTTCAGGCCTTACTGCAACAACTGCTATTAAAGTTATACCCTTTTCGGAAATATCTTTAACGTCAATTTCCGGATAAGCAACTGCTTCAATTGACTTTTCTTTTTCTAAAACTTCGGTATAGTATTTTGGGAAAGCAATATTGATTGCTTCTTCATAGAATACGCCAACGCCATAGGTTGATTCCAAAACTTTCTTTGGAACTTTACCTTTTCTAAAACCAGGGATTGAATATTTGCCCTTTACCTTTTCATAAGCAGAATTTATGGCTTCGTTCCATTCTTCTGCCGTTAATTCCATACTAATTTTAACCGTGCTCTTTTCGGCCTTTTCAAAAGTATATTTCATAAAAATCTCCTAAAATTATTTTCCATAACATTTTATCATAGTAAATTATAAAACGCAACTAAAACCCGACGAAAATGAATTAAAATATACTATTTAATTACTCTTCTAAAAACTCTTCGTGCTTTAACGGTTCTACCATATACGAATTATAACTACTATACGTGCAAAAGCCGAGTTTTGATTTTGCAGGTTTTTTAACATTCTTCTTTTCCGTTACTACAATTTCGGTCTTACCGCCATCTCTACCTTTTGAATAGTAAGCACAAATTTCCGAAGCACATTTTATAACGCTTTCGGGAACAGTTTTTCCTTCTACTTCAATTATTATATGTGACGAGTGATAGTCTTTTGCGTGAATCCATAAGTTTTCGCCTTTAGAAGAAAAGGTTAATTTGTCGTTTTCTATATTATTTCTACCGGCCTTAACGATAAACCCTTCAATTTTATATTGCCTATAAGGTTTACTCTCTACTTTCTTTTTAGCATAGCTTCTTTGTTTTTTGATTAGGCCGTTTTCTTCAAGCTCGTTTATAATTAAATCAATATCGCTTTCGTTTTCAGAAAGGCTAACCATTTCAAAAAGCCCTTCATAATAACTTAAATCTTGTTCAGCCTGTTCCTTTTGTGGATTAAGGGTTATAAGCGACCTTTTTTGCTTTTGATATTTTTTAAAATAGTTTTCGGCATTTTCTTTTATAGAAAGATTTTCGTTTAACGGAATTGATACAAGTTTATTATCGTCATAATAATTTTCAACTTTTGCTTCTTTTTCACCGGATTTTAACCTATAAATATTTGCAATTAAAAGCTCACCGAAAAGTTTTAATTTTTCCACGTCACTTGCATCGTTTATTCTTGAATTTATTGCGTTAATTCTTTTTTTTGCCTTTTTTATTAACGCATTAACAACGCCGAAAGCCCTGTTCTTTTTTTCGGATAATATTTTTTCTTTTGACTTTTCACTGAAGTAATATTCTTCTGCTTCAAATAGCGTGTCAAACGGTATATTACCTTTATCACTATAAGGAAAAACACACACGTCGCTTACTTTACCGTCTAACTGTGAAACGACGGGGTTTTTATGGTGATTATATAAAAAATCTTTGAAATAAACAAAAAAATTATCGCCGTTTATTTTATCTTCTTTCCCTTCTGAATTATAAGTTTCTACTATTTTTTGTGCTGTTGATTTTGCTATACCCTGCACCTTTTCACAAATTAAATCGGCAAGATTTTTTATATCGGTTTTATCAAAAACTTCTATCAATTTACAATCCGTCGGAAGCAATTTATCATTGTTTGGCGGATACACGTAAGGCTTTCCTACAATCAACGGCCTAACACTATCAAAAAAATTATTTATGCCCCTGTTTGAGCCCAAAACAATATCGTCTTTCGTTAAAATAACGTTAGAATATCTTCCCATAAGTTCTATATATAGCGACTTAAGTTCACTATCAAAAAACTCGTTTGATGAAAGCAAATCAATCTTAATAATTCTATCAAAACCTATTAAGTATATTCCCTTTACTTCTGCATTAAGAAGGTGTTTTCTTAATAACATGCAAAAATTAGGTGCAGTTAACGGAGAAGGTTTTTCCTCGTTAGTTACACCTATTCTCGGGCTTGAAGGATTAACGTCAATTAAAAACTTATACGTTCTTTTTCCGTTATAGATAGTTAGCACGACTTCGTCGTTAGAAGGGGCAACTATTCTGTTAACCTTTCCACCAATAAATAAACTATTAAGTTCTTCTGCTAAATAACGCAGTGTAAAAGCATCTTGTGGCATTATTATATCTCAAAAGTTCTGTTGTCTAAATAATTTAACTTGCTTTTTTCATCAAAATGAAGGGTTAATTTATAAGAGCAAAGTTGTTGTTCTTTTACCTTCATTTCTCTATTGAAAGTATCGTTTCCATACTTTCCGTCACCGACTATAAAGTGACCGATATGTGCTAGATGCGCCCTTATTTGATGTGTCTTCCCGGTATACAATTTAACGCTTAAAATTGAAGTCTTTTCTTTTTTTTCTATAACTTTATACCCCGTCTTAATAGGCACGCTATCTTTAACGAATTTATCATAAATTTTAACTTGATTTCTAACGCTATCCTTTAATAAAAAAGCTTCTAAAACATCTTCTTTCTTATCTAAAAAGCCATATACTTCACACCTGTATTCTTTTATAAAAGTCCTGTTTTTGAACCCAAAAAGAAGTTCTTGTTCCGCTTGTTTATTCAAGGCAAACACCATAATTCCGCTTGTGTTTTTATCAAGCCTGTGAATAAAATATGCTTCCTTCTTCTTTTCTAAAATTCTATCAAAAACGTTTTCAGAAGTATACCCTGCTTTCTTATTTATAACCAAGATATTTTCATCTTCAAATATAGCGGAAAAAAATTCTTTTTTATCTTCTTTAATATAAACTTCTACCTTATCGTTCGGATTTAAAAGAATATCTTTATTAACCCTTTTGCCGTTTACCTTAATATCCTTTTTCTTTAATATTCCCATGATAACACTATAAGAAATTCCGCCGATATTTATTAAACAGGCTTTAGATAATTTTTGTTCTTTATCACTATAAAAACTTTTCATAAACTTAAAAAAAAGGCTTCGCTAAAAACGAAGCCCTAAATATTATTTGTTTTTATTTTTTGTTTTTGTTTCTATTTCAATAGGTTCTTCAATTTCTTCCTTCGGTTTAATGAATATTAAAACGACAATTGCAACCAAACAAACGAAACCTAAACAAAGGAATACAACTGAAACAACGTGCCCTTTTACCCAAGCAACAAATGCACTATCAGGTTCGTTTATAACCGTTGCTTCATCACCGATTTCAATAACGATTTCGTTAAAGTTATTAAGTGCACCGCTATTATTTGTAGTTTGCTTCTTTGCTGTGCATTTTACTTTATAGAAGCCCTTTTCTTGTGGTGTGAAACTTAAATCGTTAGTAGAGAAACTAACATCTTCATCTTTTGTTACATCTTTAAAATTTCCGTCTTTTGTTGCCGAGAAAAGCAATTCATAAGTTTTCGTGCTGTTAGACGTAACGTCAAACGATGCTGTGCCAAGCGTATACTTTGTGCCAACGTATCCTTTAGACGGATTACTTAAAACTTTAATTTCAAGTGGGTAATCATCTAAAATCGTGAAAGAAAATTTCATGTAAACAGGAATATCGTCTTCTTTCATTTCGTTACCGAAAATATCAATAAACGCAACATAGAAAGTATAATCGCCGGCAACTGCAACAGGAAGTTGGAATGTATCACCCACCTTATCGGATCCACTATAATTTGAATCCGTTGTATTGTTCTTATAATATACTTTATATTTTAATTCATTATAATTTGTTGAACTATCTTCAATAAATTTATCCATTGAAGGAATCTTTATATATTTTGATGTTCCAAGCGGTTTATAATATTCCTTTTCGTCAACAGTTTCGTGTATATTTGTATTTAATTGTTTTTTAAAATTATCAATATTCTTTTGTTTAATCTTTGCTTGTTCAAGATATTTCGGAGCTTCAATATCTTCGTCAATAACATTAACGGTAATTCCCGAATTCTCTCCGTCAATCTTTAACTTCGTTTCCCCAACGTTCGTTACGCAAAAATATTTATCGTCAGATACATAGCCGACACTGTCATCAAACGTTAAACCGTTATCAAGAGTTTTTGCCGTTGAGTCTTTTAAAAGAGTTAAATCTTTATCGTATTTATAATCTTTAACTAAAGTTATGCTTTCGGTATGATCAATAGCCACGACATCATTCCCATCATCTTTTAAGATATTGTTTATTTTACAAGTTGAACTTGAAACGATATACGTATCGCTTTCTGCTTTTACTTTTGCCGTTGAGTTAAACGCAAAAAACATTGTTACGGATAACAATAAAACAGCAATAAGAATTAAATATTTATAGGATTTAGCAATCTTCATAGTAAGAGAAACTCCTTAATAAATTACAATTATAGTATAATTTTTCTATTCTTTATTATTTTACAGTAAAAAAAGAGTTTTGTCAATCCACTTTTTGTTTTTTTAAATATATTTTTAACAAATTATTTAGTATTAGACATATATTAACAATATAGGTTTTTTACAAATGATTTATATTCTTCTTTTAACAGCCTTTACCGTAAGTGTTGATTCCTTTTTATGTAGCTTTTCTCTTTCCTATATCAACGGCAAAAAAAGATATATAGTTTTCATTATAACTTTAACTGTTTTTATAATGTGTTTAATAACGAACTATTGCGTTTTTTTCTTTGCTGATAAACTAAACGAAAAGACTGCTTCTTTCGGTGGAATAATTCTTATATTAGTAGGCGTTTATAACATTATAAAAACTAAAGATGAAAAAATCCCGAACGGCAACAAACTTGTAAAACAGTCTATATTAACAGGTTTTGCCGTCGGGCTTGACGGTGCAGTTGCAAATCTTTCGCTAGCACTTATGGGAATCAACCGTTTCTACGTTCCTTTAACCATTGCGGTTATGCATGGAATTATGATAACGTTAGGCATAATTTTTGCTAAAAGCAAATTAGGAAAATTTTTAGAAAGGGCAGATTTTATTCCCCCACTTATTTTAATAGCATTGGGATTATACAAAATCTCTTCGCTTTTTATATAAAAAATCCACTTGATTTCAAGTGGATTTATTTTTAATAATTTGGTTTAATAATCGTTACGGCTTTTTCGGTATCAAACAGCGTCCACGGATTTATATCCTTTGGCGGTTCAACCCTAAACACCATCCTTTCGTGGCTGACCGGATGAGTAAACGATAGATAATATGCCCAAAGTGCCAAATACCCTTTTTTCGCCCTTTCACCACCGTAACGCATATCGCCGTAAACAGGTGTGCCCATAGCGTTCATTTGAACTCTTATTTGATGGCTTCTACCCGTGTGAAGTTTAACTTCAAGTAGTGATAAATCATGCTCACTGTTATAATCTAAAAGGTTATATTCTAATTCTGCCTTTTTAGAACCTTCAACAGAAGGGCTACTTACGTATACCATATTGTTTATTGAATTCTTTTTTAAATAATGTGTTAACGTTGCCTTATCTTCATGCGGTTTACCCATTAAAACGGTATAGTATTTCTTTTCAAAATCACCGGTAAGCATTTGTTCCGATAACCTTGACGCAGCCTTTGAAGACTTTGCAAAAACCATAACCCCACCGGTTGGACGGTCAAGCCTATGAACCAAGCCAACGTAAACATTGCCTTCTTTATGATAGGTTTCTTTAATATATTCTTTTATCATCGTCAAAAGGTCTTTATCTTTACTTTCGTCTTCACAAGTTGGTATATTTTGTGGCTTTAGAACAACAATAATGTGATTATCTTCGTGAAGTATTGTTAAATCTTCCATAACTTTATCCTATTTTTCATTTATCCAAATTCCACTGTTACCACACGGGAGAATTATTCCTTCTTCCTCCGTCTTTAAGCCTACTTCGTAGGCATCCGTGGTCCCACCGAATTTATTTACTAATACTTTATTTAATATGTTTTTAAGAACTTGTGGTTGAAGCCCCGTTGTGTAACTGTTTATCAAAAAGAAAAGCGGATTTTCGCTTAACACCTTTGAACAAAGTTCTACAAGCGGAAACAGTTCTTGTTCCAACTTCCACATTTCTCCGTTAGGGCCTCTACCGTAACTTGGCGGATCCATTATAATCGCATCGTATTTTTTATCACGCCTTATTTCACGTTCAACAAATTTTTTGCAATCGTCTATAATATATCTTATTTTACCGTATTCTATTCCGGAAAGTTTTGCGTTTTCACCCGCACGTTCAACCATGTTTTTAGCCGCATCAACGTGGCATACTTTTGCCCCCGCCTTCGCACACGCAACAGTAGCCCCACCGGTATATGCAAATAAGTTTAAAACATTTATCTCTCTGTTTGATTTTTTTATCAAATCACTCATCAAGTCCCAATTAACTGCCTGTTCCGGAAATAAACCCGTATGTTTAAATCCCATAGGCTTAACTTTGAACTTTAAGTCTTTATAAGTAACCGTCCACTCATCAGGCATTTTGCCCTTATAAATCCATTTACCGCCACCGGTTTCGCTTCTAACGTATTTTGCAACAAGTTTCGGGTAAGAATCCATATCAACCTTTGTTTCCCATATAACTTGCGGATCGGGGCGAAGAAGTTTTATTCCTGCCCAATCTTCAAGTTTATATCCCTTTCCTGTTGCTATAACTTTATAGTCTTTCCACTCGGGTGTTCTCATTATTAAACCTTTTTAACGGTAACCAAACAGTTTTCGCCGTTGATATCCAATTCCTTTGTAAAGCCTTCTGCTTCACCTAAAGAAATATTATCGGCTAAAACAACCGCTTTGATTTCTGCACTTTCTAAAATAATATTCTTAATATAATCGCTGTCAGTCTTAAAGCAAACGTTTATTCTGTCCGTAACTTCAAACCCGGCATCCTTTCTCATTGATTGAATTTTTGAAATAAACTCTCTCTTGATACCGAGTTCTTTTAGTTCTTCGGTAATATGCGTATCTAATACAACCGTTAAGCCGTTATCACTGGCTGCTGTATATCCTTCGGCACTTTCGCTACTGATAAGCAAATCGTCAATAGTAAACTCAAAGTCGTCACCTTGGAAATTTACTTTATACGATGAACCGCTCTTAACGGTTTCAACCACATTGTTCGCATCACAACTTTCAAGGAAGGCTTTAACCTTTCCGAGTTTAGCACCATACTTTGGCCCTAACGTCTTAAGTTGCGGTTTGAGTTTATAAGAAATAAATGCAGTTGCACTCTTTAAGTATTCAACTTCTTTAACGTTTAATTCGTCTTTAGCAATTTCAAGCAATCCCGAAGACAAATCGTTCTTAACGTCTGCACAAACGAATATCTTTTGAAGCGGTTGCCTGTTCTTTATATTTGAAGTGTTTCTACATGCACGGCCGAGATTAACGATATCAAGAACAGACTTCATCCCCTTTTCAAGCTCCAAGTCAATATACTTTTCGTTTACTACAGGGAAAGAACAAAGATGAACTGAAATAGGTGCATCTTTATAGAAATCCGGAACAAGATTTTGATAGATTGATTCAGCCATAAACGGAGTAAACGGAGCAGAGATTTTTGCCATTGTTACAAGCACTGTATAAAGTGTTGTATAAGCGGAAATTTTATCTTCCGTCATCTCATGTCCCCAATATCTTTCTCTGCCACGGCGAACATACCAATTTGATAAATCGTCAGTAAAATCTTGAAGTGCCCTTGCACTTTCAAAAATATTGTATTCCGATAATCCCTTATCTACCGTCTTTATAAGTGAATTTAATTTAGATAAAACCCATTTATCCATTAAGTTCAACTTACAATTATCAAGCGTATATTTAGAAGGATCATACTTATCGATATCTGCGTATAAAACGAAGAAAGCATAAGTATTCCACAACGTTCCCATAAACTTTCTTTGTGCTTCGGAAACGGCTTCGTCATAGAATCTTGAAGGTAGCCATGGCGCAGAACCCGTATAGAAATACCATCTAACCGCATCGGCACCTTGTTTATCCAAAACGCTCCAAGGATCAACAACGTTGCCCTTGTGCTTACTCATTTTAATTCCGTTCTTATCGTTAACGTGACCTAAAACGATACAATTCTTAAACGGTGCCTTTCCAAACAATAACGTTGAAACGGCAAGAAGCGTATAGAACCAACCTCTTGTTTGGTCAATGGCTTCAGAAATAAAATCAGCCGGGAAATGTTTTTCAAACAATTCTTTATTTTCAAACGGATAGTGATATTGTGCAAACGGCATTGAACCGGAATCAAGCCAGCAATCGCAAACTTCTTTTTCTCTTACGAAAGTTCCACCGCATTCACATTCAAAAGTGCAATCGTCAATATACGGGCGGTGAAGTTCTATATCACCTTCTACGTGGCATAACTTTTTAAGTTCTTCTTTAGAACCGATAACGTGAACCTTACCACACTTATTACATACCCAAACAGGAAGTGGTGTTCCCCAATATCTTTCTCTTGAAATACCCCAGTCAATAACGTTTTCAAGGAAGTTACCCATTCTCCCGTTTTTAATTGTTTCAGGCATCCAGTTGATAGAGTTATTTGCTTCTAAAAGTTTATCTTTAACCGCCGTCATCTTGATAAACCAACTTTCTCTAGGATAATAGATAAGTGGTGTATCGCAACGCCAGCAGAACGGATAACTATGCGTAAATTCAAGTGTCTTAAACAATAAGCCACGTTCTTTTAAATCTTTAATAATTTCTTTATCTGCAACCTTTACGAATAAACCTGCAAATTTTCCGCAACGGCTGTCTAACTTCCCTTCAGCATCAACAAGCTTAACGTCTGGAAGATTATATTTTATGCCTACTTGATGGTCGTCTTCACCGAATACAGGTGCTATATGAACGACACCCGTGCCGTCTTCCATAGTAACGTAATCTGCATTTGTAACGTAATAAGCTTTTTTGTTCTTTGATGCAAGTTCATTTTCAACGAAATCAAAGAGTGGCAAATATTCTTCGTATTCGTAACCGCTACCAAGCTTTTCGTCAATAACTTCATATTCCTCAAAATATTTGTCTACGAGTTTCTTTGCTAAAATATAATGCGTTTCGTCTTTAGCCTTAATCTCAACGTAAGCTTCATTTGGATTCATACAAAGTGCAACGTTAGACGGAAGTGTCCAAGGTGTTGTCGTCCAAGCCAAAAAATAGGTGTTTTCTCTTTTCTTTGCCTTAAAGCCAACGAATACTGAAGTTTCTTTAACGTCTTTATATCCTTGCGCAACCTCGTGTGAAGATAAAGCCGTTCCGCAACGTGGGCAGTAAGGAACAATTTTATAGCCTTTATATAATAGGCCTTTTTCCCATATAGTCTTTAATGCCCACCAAACCGATTCAATATAGTTATCGTCGTAGGTAATATAAGGATCTTCCATATCAGCCCAGTAGCCGACACGGTCACTCATCTTTTCCCAGTCACCCTTATATTTCCAAACACTCTCTTTACATTTTTTAATAAAAGGTTCTATACCGTAGTTTTCAATTTCCTTCTTTCCGTCAATACCCAAGAATTTTTCAACTTCAAGTTCAACAGGAAGGCCGTGGGTATCCCACCCTGCCTTTCTCAAACAGTGTTCACCCTTCATAACACGGTATCTTGGAATAATATCTTTGATAACACGTGTTAAAATATGCCCGATATGCGGTTTGCCGTTTGCGGTTGGTGGCCCGTCGTAAAAAGTAAATTCACGGCTACCGTCGTTTTCTTTAACGTTTTGTTCAAAAATCTTATTCTTTTTCCAAAATTCTAAAACTTCTTTTTCTCTGTCTAAAAAATTAAGAGAAGTGTCAACTTTTTTATACATAGCATACTCCAAGTATTTAAATAATTAAATAAATTATATATAATATTATTTTTTTTGTAAAGTCAATTTATCGTTAAAAGACAAAATATATTTATTTTTTTGCTTAAAATAACTTGCAATAGTTGCGTTTTTATTATAAAATAATAACACCGTGCTATGTGGGGAGTTAGCGATGCCCTGTTATCTGCAATTCGCTTAGCAGAACAGAATACACTTTGAGGACTTATATGTGGAAGGTTGCGCACGGCAAGGAATGTTGATACCAAGGTCTTATGCAACGTGCTCTCGCGAATCGTGTCAGGGTAGGAATACAGCAGCACTAAACGAATCTGTACGTGTGCCATAAGGTAGCTTTGGAGGAGTTACCTGCCTTGTTTACACTTCGGCCTATATTTTCGATTTGTGTTGCACGGTTTTTTTGTATTAAAAAACGGCTGATTTTTTCAGCCGTTTTTATTGTTGTGTTTATAATTAAATATATTTAAATTTCCCCTTATAATCATACGAAATATATTTATAGGCAATTTCTTTTTTTAAGTTTTCATCTATTAAAAGTAAGACCGAATTACTTATAAGATATTTATAATCTTCTTCATTTTTTCTTATATATTTTTTTGCATAAACATTTTCATTATATATTTTATAAAAATTAATAACTTCTTGAATTTTATCAATAAATTTTTCGTTTTCAAAATAAACTATCGCTTCATTAAAACCAATATATTTTTTAAAATAATTTAATACTACTAACGAAGTTTCTTTTTCCCAAACGAAACCATCACTTAAAAATAAAATTATATACATAAAAAATGTCGCTCCCTTACGAAAGCGACAATGTAGAAACGTGCTTTCGTTAGTTTGCGAGACTACAACAATTTTCGTAAAGAAAAAAGAACGAAAAACACATAACCACCTATGATTATGCTTTTTCCTTTACAAAAATCTACGTAAAATAAAATTGTAATCTCGCTTTATTTATTTTAACAAAATATTAACTATAAGTCAATAATTAACATAAAAAAATGTCGCTCCCTTGCGAGAACGACACTTATAGCATACGCTTCTCGCTTAGTTGCTAAACCAAACTGATATCCCAAAAGGCATATAGTGCAAAAAGCATAATACTACCACGAGTATTAGCCAATTAGGATTTTTTATTCGGTTTGATTTAGCTACTTTATTTTATCACAATAGCTATTAAATTGCAACATTTATTAAAGATAAAAAATGTCGCTCCCTTGCGAGAACGACACTTATAGCATACGCTTCTCGCTTAGTTGCGACACTAACTTATTTCCCATACAGGCAAATTAAAGAAGCATAATACTACCAACATAGTATTTGCCTGTTGAGATTTATTATTAAGTTAATGTCGCATATTTATTTTAACACAATAGTTGTTAAATTGCAACATTTATTAAAGATAAAAAATGTCGCTCCCTTGCGAGAACGACACTTATAGCATACGCTTCTCGCTTAGTTGCGACACTTCTTAATACTCTGTGAGCATAAGTGCAAA
>JAZLMT010000109.1:0-2871 GCA_045598745.1 Christensenellaceae bacterium | reverse complement strand
TAAAAAAACAACCAAAAATAAAGAAATAAAAAATAAAACGTAAAATATTTTTGATAAAACATTTAATATTATATATTTTTTCCTTTCTTTACTAACTTCAATAATATTTGAAGATTCTTCGTAAAATAACTCTCTCATTTTTCACCTATTTTAATTTAACTATCGTAACGCCGTTTTCGCCTTCACCAAACTTGCCACGCCTAAATTCTTCTATCCGTTTATCATCACCAAGTTTTTTTCTGATTGCTTTACATAAAGCACCTGTTCCGTATCCGTGAACAATTCTGATTTCTTCAAGATTATGCAGTATCGCTTGATCAATAAAACCGTCTACTTCTTTTAAAGCTTCAAGAACTGTTTTACCTAAAACGTTTATTTCGTTTTTAGGTGTATTAAAAGATAATTTTCCACGATTAAAATCAACCTTCGTTTCCTTTTTATCTTGTTTAACGCAATTAAAAATATCTTTATATTTAACCTTTATTTTAATGTTACCGAATAAAACTTCTGCTTCTTTTTTTTCAGGTTTTATTGAAACAATATCAGCATAAGCGTTTATACTCTTAACATAAACATTTTTTCCGACTTGTATATCGTTATCATTTGGTTTAACAAGTTCAAAAGGCGCATTTTCAAAATCGTTTTGTAAATATTTGCTATTTGCAAGCCTGTTTTTTAATTCACTTGCACGAAAAACTTCTTTACTTTCAAGACCAACACGTTTAAGAATACTTTTTAGTTCTTCAATTATATCTTCTGCTTCACAAAGTTTTTCACTAACAATTCTTTTCGTTTCCGATTTTGCTTCACGATAGATTTTTTCTCTTTCAACGATAATTTTTTCCTTTTCTTGCTTAATATCTTCTAAAAGTTTTTCTTTTTCTATTTTAAGTGCCGAAAGTTCATCGGTAACCTTTTCAGCTTCTCGCCTACTTTCTTCAGCATCTTTTAATACTTTTTCAAAACTAACTTTTTTATCGGAAATATATGATAAAGATTTATTTATAATTTCACTGTTTAAGCCTAAAGTTTTAGCAATTTCTATTGCGTTTGAACTTCCCGGTATACCTATATTTATTTTATATAGTGGTTTAAGTGATACAGGATCAAATTCCATTGATGCATTTTTTATTTTTTTACAATTTGAAGCAAATTCTTTTAATCTTGAATAGTGCGTTGTTATTATTCCAAAACAATTTTTTTCAAGCAATTTTTCTATTATTGCAAGAGCTAAAGCGCTACCTTCTTCCGGATCGGTTCCCGCACCGATTTCGTCAATTAAAACCAGACTTTTTTCGTCACAATTATTAACAATATTTATTATGTTTTTTATATGCGAAGAAAAAGTTGATAAACTTTGTTCAATACTTTGCTCGTCCCCAACGTCACAAAAAACGTTATTAAAAATTGAAACTGTTGAATCATCGTAACACGGAACGTATAAGCCACTCATTGCCATCAATGAAATAATACCAGTTAACTTTAATGTTACCGTTTTACCACCCGTATTTGGACCTGTAATTAACAAAAAATTATAGTTTTCACCAAATCTAAAATTTATAGGAACAACTTTATCTTTATCAATAAGCGGATGTTTACCGTTTTTTATATCAAAAATACCCTTATCATTTACGTTTGGATAAGTATATTTATTTTCAAATGAGTATATTGCACGTGCATAAAATTCATCAATTTCTGAAACGTTTTGATAATTATATCTTATCCCGTCAGCCATAAAAGTTGTTTTATGTGACAAATCGGCTAAAATCCTATGAATTTCTTCATTTTCTTCTAACATTGCAGTCTTTAATTGGTTGTTTAATTCCATAACCATTTCAGGCTCAATAAAGACTGTAGAACCTGTTGAAGACTGATCGTGAACAAAACCTTTAACAAAACTTTTATATTCGCTTTTTACAGGAATAACGTATCTATCCTGTCTGATAGTTACAACGTTATCTTGTAAATACTTCCCCATATTTCCGTGCATATATGATGAAAGTTGTTCTCTTATTTTAGCATTATAATTTGCAATGCTTTTTCTTATTGAATATAATTTCGGCGAAGCGTTATCGCTGATTTTATCTTCAGCTAAAATTATTTTTGCAACTTCTTTTTCAAAGTCAATGTTTGTGAATAATCTTGATGCAATCTCTCTGATTAAAACAATTTGCTCGTCGTTAACCTTTTCTATAGAAGTTTTAAGGATTCTTGCGCCACGTAAAGCCTCGGCAATATCTAAAATTTCCCTTGTATTAAGTGTTCCGCCCTTTTCACTTCTTAATAAAGCGTCTTCAACGTCTTCTATAAAATAAATTCCACTAACGCTGTATTTATATAAAAGGGCATAACTTTCCTTTGTTTTTTGTAGTAAAACATTAACCTCTTTCAAATTTGAATTAGGTTGAAAATTTATTATTGATTCTTTCGTGTTTTTTAAAACAGCCCTTTTTGCAACTTCAAAAAGAATCTTATCAAATTCAATTGACTTTAATGTTTTTTGAGAAATCATTTTATTTCTTTTATCCTTTTTAACCTTTTTTTATTATAAAATTAATTATAAATTTTGTCAATAAATAACTTTATCGTAAAATAAAAAATAACGGTATTTGCCGTTATTTTTGTAGATAAACTTGTGGTATTTTTCCAACAATCACAGATTCACATATTAAAACGTTTTTTGTCGTTACAATTTCGTTTTTTAATATAGGTAAAAATATATTTGTTTTTATTTCTACTTGTAAAAAAATTCTATGTAACGTTTGGTTTATTCCTTCACTTATAAACTCTGTTTTAATTTCTGCATTAACTTTATTTATTTCTATAGTTTTAAAATTTACTTCAATTCCATAACCTGAAAAAATTTTTAAG
>JAZLMT010000108.1:0-3069 GCA_045598745.1 Christensenellaceae bacterium | reverse complement strand
TAAAATAAAAGGGTAAATAAATTTTTTGGAGTTGCTATGAAAAAATTAGTTAAAATTGCAATAAGCCTTTGCTTATGCGTAGCATGTGTATTTTCAGTATTGTCGTTCTCTGCTTGCGGAGAGTCTGATTTAGTTGATGTTATTGTTGCTATTAATGTCAATGGTGAAAATAAAGAGTTAAATATTACACTTGATAAAGAATCTGCACCAAAAACAGTTGAACATATAACAAAACTTATAGAAAGCGGTTATTATAAAGATGCTTTTTTCTATACGATGACAGATTCGTCTTATAGCAACCAAATTATGTTTGGTGATTTAAAGTTTGATAATGGTGAAATCGTTCAAATGAAAGCCGGTGATAAGTTCCCGGATATCGTTACTGGCGAATTTGCAAATGGTGCTATAAAGGGTTCTGAATTGAAGAACGTTGAAGGTTCAATCGGTCTTTGGAGAACTTGGGTAGGTAATTATACTAATTCAAATGGAAACGATACCGGTAGAGCAACACTCTATATGCCAACCGGAACAATTGAATCTTACGACGGGTATTTCTGTGTATTCGGTTCTTTTGATTTGGTTGACGAAAACGTTAAAGCTATTTGGAATGCGATTGTTGACGCAGTAAAGACAACCGAAGAAGACAAGTTTGAAAACTATACGATCTACTATACAAAAGAAGACAAGGAATTCAAAGCTGTTAAAAATTCTGATTATAAATCGGCAAATGCATACGTTCCGGAAAGTTACGAACCTCAAAATTTAAAGGCATATAAGATTAAAGTTCCCGTTATCAATAAATCAACAGGGACAATTGATGCAGGTGTTAAAATTTCAAGCATTAAAATTGCAGACTAATTAAAGATTGAATTATACCACTGATTCGTTACGGTCAGTGGTATTTTATTTAAATATAAAAATAAAAAAGGAGAGAATATGGCAATAAAAAGAATGTATTTTGATCATGCTTCAACAACACCTGTGGATAGTGAAGTGTTAAATAAAATGTTGCCGTATTTTACTGAAATTTACGGCAACCCGAACAGTCAGCACGAATTCGGAAGGAAAGCCGTTTCTGCTCTTGATAAAGCAAGAGACGATATAAGTTCTGTTTTAAATTGTAAATCTAACGAAGTTTACTTTACTTCCGGTGGAACAGAAGGGGATAATTGGGCGTTAAAGGGAATTGTAAGTGCAAACAAAAATAAATGTAACCATATTATAATAAGTGCAATAGAACATGCAGGCATGATAGAAAGTGCAAAGGCTCTTATAAAAGAAGGGGTTAAGGTTGATTTTGTTAAAGTTGATAAAAACGGAATAGTTGATATAACCAACCTTAAAGAACTTTTGAAAGAAAAGACATTGCTTGTCGGTGTTATGATGGCAAATAATGAAGTCGGTTCTATACAGCCTATAAAAGAAATTGCAAAAATCGTTCATGAAAATAATGCGATAATGTTTACGGATGCCGTTCAAACGGCAGGTGTTTTGGATATTGACGTTCAAAAACTCGGGGTTGACGTTTTAACGTTAAGCTCACATAAAATATACGGGCCAAAAGGAGTAGGCGCAATTTATATTAAGAACGGAATTTTAATAGATTCACTTATATCGGGTGGCAATCAAGAGAGAGCAAAACGTGGCGGAACAACTAATATGGCAGGCGTTATGGGGCTGTCGGTTGCTTTATTAAACGCAGAGAAAAACAGACAAAAAAATGTTGAATACGTGTCGGCTTTAAGAGATAAATTTATTGAAAGAATAGAAAAAGAAATTCCTTGTGCAACGCTTAACGGGGATAGAGAGAGAAGGCTTCCCGCAAATGCTAACTTTACTTTTAACGGAATAAACGGTGAAGAAATGCTGTTTAATTTGGATATAGAAGGTATTTGTGCTTCCTTGGGTTCTGCTTGTTCTTCCGGGTCTATAGAGCCTTCACACGTTCTACTTGAAATGGGTAGAACAAAGGAAGAGGCAAAAAGTTCGCTCCGTTTCACTTTCGGTAAAGATAACACGATAGAAGAAATAGATAAAGCCGTTGAAATAATTAAAAGTGTAACGAATAAATTATTAAAAACGAAAGAACTTTTTAAGCTAAAAAGTAAAAAAGCAAAGGCATAAAGTTAAATTGAATATTTGTTATTGACTTTATAGTTAAAAAGTAGTAAAATAATAAAAAACAAAATACGGAGAATAATATGGGAGAGGTTAAATATTTTACAAGGCGTTCAGCATGGTATATGTTTAAATATATTATGGTTTGGATTGCGGTAGTTTTAGATATAGCACTTGCTGTGGTATTGTTTGGTTTTGAAAGTGACGTTGAAAACTTAATCGGTAATAAGCAGATTTTTATGCTTATAATTGTTGGCGTCGTTATCTTTACGTTGCTTGTTTATACTTTTGCGTTTTTTAGAGCAATTTCTGTTAGATTCTATTTTTACGATGATCACGTTGTTCAAAAAACAAAATTCTTTAGATCAACGGAAACAAGTTTTGCATATCTCGGAATTATGGAAATAAACGTTCATCAAGGTTTTTGGCAAAGAATTTTCCGTGTCGGTGATATAAAAATAGATTATTACGGAAGAGTATCTTTAGACAATATTCCGTTTAATTGTATTGCTAAACCAAAGAAACTCAAAGACTTTGTAACGATGCAAATCACACGTAATATTGACGTTAAGAAGATTGTTGCTAACTAATTTCATAAACGCATAAAAATTGCACATACTTTTTTTTGACAGGAGGAAGTATGAACGAAAAGTTTTTATGTGGTGTTATCTTGGGAATGCTAGGCGGTGCAATTATCGTTACCAACTCTATTAAAGCAAAGGCTTTGGTAGAAAAGGGGCAGGAACAAGTCGTAGAAAAAATCAGTAAAACGTTAAATAAAAAAAAGAAGTAAAATTTAAGCCACGAATTTTGATGTGCACCCCAAAAGTTAGACGCTTTTGGAGGTGCATTTTTTATGGCAAAAAAAGGACAAGTATTTAAAAAATACTCGCCAGAGTTTAAACTTCATGTTATACTTGATATGCGAGAAAATTATTTAGGACAGCGAGA
>JAZLMT010000107.1:0-17413 GCA_045598745.1 Christensenellaceae bacterium | reverse complement strand
GTATCTCTTTTCTTTTATCGTCGAAAAATACTTTTCGACGATACTTTGGCGCAAATACTATGTGATACTTGCAATTCCATTTCGTATGTGCTAAACTTTCGTTGATGTTATCTTCTTTCATGATAATGTCCTCCGTTTGTGCTTTTATTTTGCAACTGGCAGGTCGCAACTTTATTATATACAAACGGAGTCCATTTGTCTCATCGGCAATAGCCTCTTTTTTACCCCGTGACTATCACGGGGTTTTTGTTATACAAAAAAAAGACGGCTTTTAATTACCGTCTTTAATTTTTTATTTTGCAAATTCTGTTGCTCGCCACTCTCTAATAACGTTGACCTTAATTTGCCCAGGATATTCCATTTCTTGTTCAATCTTTTTAGCAATATCTTTTGCCAGGAACAACGTTTCTGCATCGGAGATTTGTTCAGGTTTAACCAAAACTCTAACTTCTCTACCTGCTTGAATTGCATAACATTTATCAACACCCTTAAAGCTACTTGAGATTTCTTCAAGTTTTTGAAGTCTCTTAATATAGTTGGTTGTTGTTTCACGTCTTGCACCAGGTCTTGCACCGCTGATAGCATCTGCTGCCGCAACTAAAACGGCTTCAATAGATTTGGCTTCAACGTCACCGTGGTGAGATAAAATCGCATTTACAACGATATGGTTTTCTCTATACTTCTTCGCAACGTCTGCCCCGATTTGCATGTGGGTGCCTTCCGTTTCAAAGTCTAATGCTTTTCCTAAATCGTGTAATAAACCTGCACGTTTAGCAAGTGTTGCATCAACACCGAGTTCCGTTGCCATAACGCCTGCTAAATGAGAAACTTCTATAGAATGCTTTAATACGTTTTGACCGTAACTTGTTCTGAATTTTAATCTTCCCAAAATCTTAACGAGTTCCGGATGAAGCCCGAATATTCCGCAGTCAAACATAGCTGCTTCGCCGGCTTCTTTAATTTGTTGATCAAGTTCTTTTTTAACCTTTTCAACAGTTTCTTCAATTCTTGCCGGGTGAATTCTACCGTCTTGAATAAGTTTTTCAAGTGCAATTCTTGCAGTTTCACGTCTAACCGGATCAAAACCGGAAACGATAACGACTTCCGGCGTATCGTCAATTATAAGTTCAATACCGGTTGCATTTTCAAGCGTTCTGATATTTCTACCTTCTCTACCGATAATTCTTGCCTTCATATCGTCTGAAGGAAGCGGAACAACGGAAACGGTTATTTCAGAAGCCTGTTCGGTTCCACACTTTTGAATTGCAAGGCTAACGATTTCTTTGGCTTTTCTTTCGCCGTTTTCTTTTGCTTCGGCTTCTATATTTTTAACCATACCTGCAGCTTCACGCCTTGCTTCGTCGGTAATAGAGTCAATCAACCCTTGCTTTGCTTCTTCACGAGTCATTTGAGAAATCTTTTCAAACTCTTTAATCATTCTGTCGTGTTGATCATTGATATCTTCAAGTTTCTTATCTAAAACGGCTTCTTTTTCCTTCAAAGCGTTTTGTTGACGGGTTGTTTCCTCGTTTCTCTTGTTTAAATTTTCTTCTTTTTTGTCTAAAGACTCTTCCTTTTGGTTGAGCCTGTTTTCAGTGCGTTGAAGTTCAATACGTTTTTCTTTTGTATCACGTTCAAACTCCGCTCTGAGTTTTAGGTCCTGTTCTTTTGCCTCTAATAAAGCTTCTTTTTTAATCGTTCGGCTTTCTTCTCTCGCATCGTCAAGAAGTTTTGCCTTTAATTCTTCTATAGTTCCTTTTTCTTTTTTGTAAGCATTTTCAATTTTTGTTTTACCTACTTTAAGGCCTACCAAGAGCAATACTACGGCAGCGACAGCCATAATTCCGAATAATAACCACGGAACAAAGCTACTTGCCAAGAACAGAGAGCCAACTTCTACACTTCCCATATAAGTGCCCTCCTTTTTTATTTGATTTTTATTTAGAAATCGCTATATTTAAAGCAATTTTTCTAACTACCTTAATTATACAATAAAGCAAGTGAAAAGTCAATGTTTTCACCTGCTTATCGTTTTTATATTTTTTGATTGCTATTATATGCTTCTATAATCTTTGCCTTTAATTCTTCATAAGCTTCGGCATTGTTTTCAAAATACTCTACTGCCTTATCTCTGCCTTGAGCAATCTTTTCTTCGTTATACGAGAACCAAGAACCGCTCTTTTCCAAAAGTTCGTATTTAACGCCAAGGTCAACAATACAACTTGCGTTTGAAATTCCCTTGCCGTAAATTATATCAAATTCAGCCGTCTTAAACGGTGGAGCAACTTTATTCTTAACAATCTTTGCTTTAGTGTGATTGCCGTATGGATCGGTTCCGTCTTTTAATGCGTCTGCCTTTCTAACGTCAATACGAACACTTGCATAGAATTTTAATGCCTTACCACCGGCAGTAACTTCAGGGTTTCCGAACAAAACGCCAACCTTTTCACGAAGTTGATTGATAAAGATTATAACCGTTTTTGACTTGCTTGTTATTGCAGTAAGTTTACGGAGTGCTTGGCTCATAAGTCTTGCTTGCAAACCTACGTGTGAATCACCCATATCGCCTTCTATTTCTGCTTTAGGCGTCAACGCTGCAACAGAGTCTACAACGATAACGTCAACTGCCTTACTGTTAACAAGCGAAGCCGTTATATCCAACGCTTGTTCACCCGTATCAGGTTGTGATACGTAAAGTTCATCAAGATTAACCCCCAAATTTTTAGCGTATACCGGATCAAGTGCGTGTTCTGCATCAATAAACGCCGCAACACCGCCTTGCTTTTGCGCTTCGGCTATACAGTGAAGCGCAACCGTCGTTTTACCTGAAGATTCAGGCCCGTATATTTCTATAATCCTTCCTCTCGGAAGTCCGCCTATACCTATTGCAAGATCCAGCGATAAGCAACCGGTTGAAATCGCTTCTACCGTATTATCACCGGCAGATTGACCAAGCCTCATAATAGAGCCTTTGCCGTATTGTTTTTCAATTTGGGCCATAACGCCGTCAAGTGCTTTTATTTTTTCGTTATCCATTGTTCTTTCCTCTTAAATGTTTTTTAATTTTTTTATAGCCAAAAACAGCGCAGTATTCTTTGCTGTTTCCGTTATTTCTTCTCTGTTCCCACTCTCGTGATATCTATAAACGTCTACACCGTCTTTCATGCCTATACCTATGTAAAACAAACCTATAGGCTCGTCACTGTTCTCTTGTTTAGGTCCGGCATAACCCGTTGTGGCTATTGCTATATCACAATCGCCTTCTCTAAGTAACCCTAAAGCCATTTCATAGGCAACTTTAGAACTGACTGCGGAAAGCTTTTCTATATCTTCCTTTATAACGCCAACACGCTTTATTTTACTTTTATTGCTATAACAAACGATTCCTTCGTGAACGAAATTTGAAGCCCCGTTATTTGCTATTATGCTTGAAACAACTCTGCCACCCGTAAAAGACTCTGCCGTTGCAATCTTAACTTTTCTCAATTTTAAAAGGTCAAACAGCCTTTCGGATAAAGTAGTATCAAACTCTGCGTATATTCCGTCTTTAAGCCTTAAAACGAACAGCCTTACAACTTCGTCATAATCACGTTTTGCAATACTGCCGTCAAAAATCAACTTAATTAAAGCGTCTTTATTCATTACGTCTACGGTATATTTAACAAAAGTATATTTTTTGGAAATTTCGTTTAACGTATAATAAACCTTATCAATATCGCCAAAATACTTTACCGTAAAGACTTCTCTTTTTAAGTCGTATTTATTTTCAAAATACTTAACAATAAAGTTTTGTATAATTGTTGAAAGCATATCTTCTCTATCGGGAAGATAGATTAAAGAAAACGTTCCGTCTTCAAACATAAACGCATTGAAAGGCTCAACGTCGTTCGGAATAAAGGTTGTATCAATAGGGATAACGGCATTTTCTTCCGAATATTGTTTATTGTTTATCTTTGAAAACTTATCAAGTTGTTCTTTCGCCCTTTCATTTTCGCAAAACGGGATATTTATAACGCTAGCAACAACTGAACATATATCAAATTTTATATCGTTTCTCTTTAATATGAATAAGTTATCAACGATACTTTTATTTCTTTCAAGGCACTTTTTAAAACCCGCTTCGTCGTTTGAAGATAAAATCTCCACTTGAGAAAAGAAAATATTTCCTATGCTAAAAGCATCGGATATAGATTCCAGATGTTTGACGGGAATTTCTTCCGCCGAATTTTTAAAAAGCACCAACGTATTTTTCATTTTAATCTTTCAAAACTTCTCTGTTCTTAACAATATAATGTGTGCCGGAATAAATAGTAAGTAATCCTGCTAGCCCCAAAAACGAAATACCGATAATATTTACGACAGTGTAAATTCCCGGCATAAACTCTGCCCCACAAAGCAATATCAATATTGCAATATCTTGGCAAAACGTTTTTATTTTACCCGATTTATCTGCCGAGAGAACCAAATTCTTTGATGCGGCAACCATTCTAAAGCCTGAAATTATAAGTTCTCTTGCTAAAATAACGGCAACTACAATGCTCATATACCACGGAAGAATTGCTTCCCATAAAGGCAACAACATAATGATTAAAGCGGTAGATACCAAAACCTTATCTGCAATAGGATCTAAAAACTTGCCTAAATTAGTAACTAAATTATATTTTCTTGCAATCTTCCCGTCAAGAAAATCGGTAAAAGCCGCAAGCGCAAATATTATAGCGGATATTAGATAATGGCAAGGAAAATCAACGTAGAATAACACTACAAACAAAGGTATCATAATTATTCTCAAAAGCGTTAATTTATTTGGTAAATTCAAATTCATATTCTTTCTCCATAAAGGTCATAACCATCGGCCTTAAGTATTTTAACTTTAATATTTTCACTATACTTTACTTCGCTATCGGAAAAGAAATAAATTTTTCCGTCAACGTCAGGCGCATTGAAATACGCCCTACCGTAATATATAAGCCCGTTTTCATCAAACCCTTCTGCTAAAACAAAGAAGGTTTTTCCTATAAGTTCACGATAATTTTCTTTGACAATGCTCTTCTGAACCGAATAAAGTTTTTTAAGCCTTTTATTTTTTATACTTTCCGGTAAATGCCCGTCCAACTTAAAACTTGCCGTTCCTTCTTCTTTACTATACTTAAAGAAACCTGCGTTAAAAAGTTTTGCCTTCTTTAAGAAGTCTATAAGGTTATTAAACGCTTGTTCGTCTTCACCCGGAAACCCCGTTATAAACGTTGAACGGATAGCAATACCACTTACCTGACTTTTTAATTTATTTATTAAGTTAAGATATTCTTCACCCGTTCCACGCCTATTCATACGCTTAAGCACGGTATCGTCTGCATGTTGAAGCGGAATATCTATGTATCTTATCATTTTTGCATTAGTATTTAACTCGTGAATAAGTTCATCGGTAACGTTTTCCGGATAACAATATAACAGCCTTATACCGTCTATATTCTTAAGTTGCGATAAACTTCTTATTAAATCAACAAGTGTAAGTTTCGGGGTTAAATCTTCACCGTATTTAGTTACGTCTTGCGCCACCAAGATAAGTTCTTTAACGTGCCCTAGTGAAGACGCTTCTTCCATAAGGTCATTTATCGGCACCGACCTGAACGCACCACGAATTTTAGGAATCAAACAATAAGTGCAATGATTAGAACACCCGTCTGCAATCTTTAAGTAGGCATAATGAGAAGTCGTTAATATTCTTTTATTACAGCACTCGCCCTTAGGAATACCTACGGCATTTATACGTTTATTTTTATAAGTTTCTAAAATAACGTCGTTTATCTTATCGTAATCGGAAACGCCCAAACAAGCGACAACTTCAATCAATTCGCCAAAAATATCGTTTATAAATTTTTGAGGAAGACAACCTGTTACGATAATTTTTTCCAACGTGCCGTTACTCTTTCTTGAAGCAGTATCCAAAATTTCTTCAATCGCTTCTTTTCTTGAACTCTCTAAAAATGCACACGTGTTAATGATAACGATTTGAGCCTTTTCAATATCGTTTGTAAGGTCAAACTTTTGGCTTAACATATATAGCATTTTTTCAGTATCTATTCTGTTTTTATCACACCCGAGTGATATAACGCCAACTAACTTTTTTAACATTTTAATCTTCCGGTGGGTTTCCGTATTTTGCTTCAAACTCTTCTCTACTAATTAAAACTTTTCTTGCTTTACTTCCTTCGTTGCCCGAAATATAACCTTTCATTTCCATTTGGTCTACAAGCCAACCTGCTTTGGCATAGCCTATTCTAAACCTTCTTTGAATAAGCGAAATTGAAATAGTGCCTACACTGATTGCGAGTGATAACGATTTAATGAATAACTCTCTATTCTCGTCATCCTTATCGCTAGAGCCACCTTCTTCATCATCTTCAGGAACTTCTTCTTGCTTTGGATGAAGTGCATTTTCCAAATACTCTGAAAGGTCATCGTCAAAATAAGCTTTGTTCTTTTCTTTAATATATTCAACGACGTTAGTTATTTCTTCGTCGCTTACCCAAGCACCTTGATATCTTTCAGGTTCGCCCATTGAAGAGTTTTGATAAAGCATATCACCGTTACCCAAAAGTTTTTCCGCACCGCCGTTACCCAAAATAGTCATAGAGTCGGCAGAGTTCATAACCTTAAGTGCTACACGTGACGGAAGATTTGCCTTAATCGTTCCCGTAACGATATCTACCGACGGCCTTTGCGTAGCGAGAACCAAGTGAATACCAACGGCTCTTGACTTCTGCGCTAAAGCACGGATTTTGCTTTCCATATCTTTCTTGCAACTTTCCATTAAGTCTGCAAGTTCGTCTATCACGATAACTATTCTCGGAATCTTTGCAACCGTTGCCGATGCAATTCTTTCGTTATACGATTCAAGGTCTACTATTCTTTCCCCGCACTCTCTAAAAACTTCAAACCTTCTTTGCATTTCAACGTATGCCCATTGAAGCATGTGAATAGCCTTTTGCGGTTCGGTTATAATTTCATCTATCATTAAATGTGGCAAATGTTCATATATACCGAATTCAACACTCTTTGGATCAACCAAGATAAGCCTTAACTCTTCAGGGCTATATCTCATAAGCATTGAAACGATCATAACGTTTAACGCAACGCTCTTTCCCGAACCGGTTGCTCCTGCAACAAGGTAATGCGGACCTTTCGCCAAGTTATCAGTTATCGCTTCGCCAACCAAGTTCTTACCTAAAGCAAACATAAGTGAGCCCGGCTTAAACGGTTTTTTAGACGATTGCTCTAACAGTTCACGAAGTCCAACGGTAACTTTAACGTTATTTGCAACTTCTATACCAACCAAGTCTTTACCCGGAATAGGCGCTTCTATACGAATACCGCACTTTGTTGCGAGCCTCATTTGTAAATCGTCGTCAATAGAAATGACCTTCTTTACCGATACACCAGGCAACATTTTTATTTCATATCTGGTGATCGTTGGACCTTGAACGTAACCAACAACGTCCGCATTGATATGGAATTCTTCAAGTGTCCTTTTAATAATCGCCATTTTCTCTTCATGATCTTCACTCTTTTCGTCAACCTGCATAATATAACTCTTGAGAAGGTCAATCGGCGGTTTATGATAAATTCTGTTTATCGGCGGAGGATCTTTCTTCGGCTTTTCTTCTTTTACAGGCTCAACTTTAGGCGTCGGTTGAATCGGCGTTTCTCTTCTTGAACTACCCAAATCAAACCCCATATTTCTGGTTGGCCTAACGGAAGGGCCGAAATCAAACGTTCCTTCCTTCTTTTCTTCTTTATCTTGATTTGAAAACAAAATATCCCTTGTCTCTCTAACTTTTGAAACAGGTGGTTGTTCAAAATCGTCGTTAAATTCTTCTTTATCTGCGCTAAACGGATTAAAGGTATCTTCCTTAAAATTATCAAGGTTATCTTCTTCCGTATTATCAAAGTTTTCTACTTCTTTCGGTTCTTCGTTAAATGAAGTAGGTTGTTCTTCAAAGGTATCAAAGGAAACGTTTTCCGGTTCCGTTTCATCAATGGTTGGTTCTTCAATTTGTTCGTTTACAGAATATAAAATATGATCTTCACTTGTTTTAGGAATAACGTCGTCTTCCGGAATATCAATGTATTTATTTGAAAAATCTCTTGCGTGATCACTGGCAGTATTATTTAAATTACTTTCATCGTGAACAACGTAAGGTATTTCTTCTACTGTCTCTTCATTTTCTATATCACTGACAAGATGTTCGTCGTTATTTTTATAATTTGAAAAACTTTCAGTTATCGGCTTTGAAATGGTAACGTCACTTTCTTGATTAAACGAATTCTTTAACTTTTCATCAATATTGATAGTTGCCGGCGTTTTTATATAGTTGATTTTTTGTTCCATTTCTCTTGAATACGACTTTTGATAAGTGCTGTTTGCAACGCCTAACCCACCAACGCCGTATTCAAACTTAATAGCATCGTCTGAACTCTTTTTAAAATCTCTCTTTGACTTAAACGCAAAGTCTTCGGGATTGTTGACAAACAAACGTTGCCCGTTATTATCAACGGCATGATTATCAAAATCAACGTTATCAACAGGATATTCCCTTTCTTCCAAGTTATTCAAATCAATAACGTCGTCTTCCTGTTTAACGAAAGACGTTTTGAATTTTGAAGAAGAAGCCTCTTTATTTCCGTTTCTAAATTCTCTAAAAAACATAACTAAAGCAAACGCAATAAAAAGAGAAATTATAACGTATGCACCAACGTTGGTTAAAACGAAAGAGAAAAAGTATGATATAAGCCCTAAAACAATTCCACCTGCAGATGCGCCTTTTATCCCGTTACCACCTATTTCGTATGCTTTAGATAAATATTCACCGTAAGGCAAATACGAATAATCTCTCATTGAAATAACTTGTAGTAAAAGAACAATAGATATCATTACTAAAGAAAATAAAAACTTCTTTTTTTTCGTAATATTAAATTTTTTCCCCAATAACAATAAAAAGCCTTCTATAAAAGCAAAAATACATACGGCCACCGCAAAATAGCCAAACGCACCTGCCAATAAATTAGCGACCAATTCACCTGGGCGAGAAAAAACTTTATCGTAAGTTATCAAACAAACCAAACAAAGCGCAGAAAACAAAATAAGCACTACGCCTAAAGTTTCGGTAGTGAAAATGTTGTTTTTACTCTTTTTTTGTTTTGAATTATTTCTAATGCTGTTCACTTTAAACCTCATATATTCTTATTCACAATAATTATAACAAAAATACCAATCTTTTTCAATAACTTAAGCTAAATTATTTATCTTTTTTTATTTTATTTTAAAATAAAAAGAAGCAAGTTTATTTTGCTTCTTTTCGTTTTTAAGTTTTCTTAAGCTTTATACAAAAGTCTTCTGCAATTATCACACTCAATAATCTCTCCGTTTTTAAGTTTTGCAATATCAATCATTGACAGGTTCATATTACATGCTCCGCAAACGTCTTCCTTAACTTCAAAAATAATAGGGAAAAGTTTTTCGGCTCTCTTTTTAGTGTATAATTCCATAAGCGCAGGATCAACGTCCTTTTTAAGCACTTCAAGTTCCTTATTTATCTTGTCCATTTCGTCTTTTTTAGAAGCCTTAAGCGTTTGATACTTTTCGGCATATTCGTTGAATTGCGCTTTTGCTTGTGCCAAACTGTTTTTTATTTGAGCGTATTCCTTTATAACGTTTTGAATTTCGTTTGAAATCCTTTTTGCTTCTTGTCCTAAAGCCTTAACCATGTTTAATAATTCTTCTGCCTTTTTCAGTAAGAACGAAGCGGCGTTTTCATCTTGAACGGTATCAAGCGCATGAGTAATTTCATCTTGTTGTTCTTTTAATTTTAATTGATCGTTAGTTGCCTTTTCATAAGCAGAAATCAATTCTAATGCACGAAGGTCAAGCTTATCAACCGATTCGCCGTTAGTTTCAATAAACTTCTTTGCCGAAACAGTTTTCTTTCTCTCTTCACTGTTTGAAAGTTCAACTTCAATTTTTCTAAGTTCTGCGTCCTTTTCCTGATATTTAAGAATAGCGTTAATCATATTCTTCTCCTTTACCAAAATCTTTTATCATCAAAATAATGCACAGGTAATTTTAATTCTTTTGCACATTTTTCATAATACTTAATAAACCCGTAATTCTCGCTTGCATAATGCGGAATTATGATAATCTTTTTGCCACTGTCTAAAAGATATTTTATATCGTGATGTGGCATATCCGAAGTAACTATCGTATCGGCATTTAAGTTTCCGCTAAACAGTTCCTTTTCCATAAACGAACTTCCCGCACCACAAAAAGATGCGACTTTTTTTACCAAATCGTTCTTCTTTCCGTAAGCAAAAAGTTTTTTCGTGTTAAAATTTTTCTTTACTTTTAAAACGTATTGAAAAAACTTTATATCTTCAATATCAAATTCTCTGCCGTATCCGTGTTCGCCGTCAAGATATGAAAGTATTTTATAATTTTTCGCACCTAAACCTTCACATAAACTTTGGTCTATCCCGTCGTTTGCCACGTCTAAATTTAAATGCATTGAAATAACGTTTATATTATACTTTACGGCAAGCAATAACGGCTTTGTTATAGCACTGTCGTTTTTAATATCCTTTATCGGATAATATATCGCAGGGTGATGCGTTACTATCGTATCACACTTTAATCTCTTTGCCTTATTTACGCTTTCTACACTTAAATCAAGCGTAAACAAAACGCTACCGACTTCATCGTGATCTTTAATAAGTATCCCGCTATTGTCGTATTCCCCGTTTTCTATCATCTTTTTAGAAAGTGATAACGGTGCAAATTTATCTAATACAAAAAAAACGTCTTCTAATTTATACATATTTTTCTATTCTTTTTAATAACTCTCTTTTATTTTCTTTTTCGCCTTCAGATAGGTTCTCTTTTAATATATTTTCTAAAAGTTTTTTTTGTTCATTTAATTTAGAGAGAAAATCTTCGTTTTTTGTTTCAATATTCGTTCTGCCGAAAGTTATTTCGTCTTCGGTCAATTCGTCTTCCCCTTTCGTTAGCACAACGTAGTCATAATACTTTTTATCAAAAAAGAAAACCCTGTCAAAAAGTATTTTATAACCTAACTTTACGGCGCACACTCTAACCTTATCCACGTTTTTCATGGGTTGCAAAACGAAATTGTCCGGTAGAATTTTTACTGATGATATAATCTTTATAATTTCTTCTCCACCCATACCGGCAATAACTGCCGTATCAACGGGCGGAAGATTTTTAAACCCGTCTGAAACGACGCCGAAAGCCACACCGCTATCAACATAATCTTTAAGTAGTTCTTGTGCTTTCTTTAAGCACTCTTTAGATATATCGGAAAATATAACTTCTTTTGCTTTTCCGCTTTTTAATGCGCCTAAAGAAACGTATCCGTGATCACACCCTATATCTGCAAGTGTTGTGCTTTTAGGCAAAAGTTCTATAATTTTATTTATTCGTTCCGTCATCTTAATCAAGGAAATCTTTTAATCTCTTTGAACGGCTTGGGTGACGAAGTTTTCTTAAAGCTTTTGCTTCAATCTGTCTGATTCTTTCACGGGTAACGTTAAATTCTTTTCCTACTTCTTCTAACGTTCTAGGTCTTTGATCGTCTAAACCGTAACGAAGCCTTAATACCTTTTGTTCTCTAGGTGTTAACGTATCTAAAACGCCCAAAAGTTGTTCTTTAAGCATAGTAGAACCAACGGCGTCTGTTGGAGCAGTGCTTCTTTCGTCTTCAATAAAGTCGGAAAGGTGGCTGTCTTCTTCTTCGCCGATAGGTGTTTCAAGAGATACAGGATCTTGAGCAATCTTTTGAATTTCTCTGACTCTCTCTTCTGTAACGCCCATTTCTTTGGCAATTTCTTCAGGCGTCGGTTCACGCCCTAATTCCTGCAAAAGTTTTCTGGATACTCTGATTTGTTTATTTATGGTTTCAACCATGTGAACCGGGATACGGATCGTTCTTGCTTGATCGGCAATAGCACGAGTTATCGCTTGACGAATCCACCAAGTAGCGTATGTTGAAAACTTAAAACCCTTTTGGTAATCAAATTTTTCAACGGCCTTCATAAGCCCCAAATTACCTTCTTGAATCAAATCAAGAAAATGCATGCCCCTGCCCATATAACGTTTTGCGATAGAAACAACCAACCTTAAGTTTGCTTCAGACAAAAGTTTTTTAGCATCTTCATCGCCGTCCATCATACGTTTAGCAAGCTCCGTTTCTTCTTCAGGTTGAAGTAGTGGAACTTTACCGATATCTTTAAGATACATCTTAACAGGATCGTCCATGCTGACTTCTTTAAGAAGTTGATCGTATAAATCCTTGTCCTTTTCATATTCGTTTACGATTTGAATACCTTCGGTTTCAAACGTCTTATAAATTTCTTCAAGTTCACTTGGGGTTGCATTGCTCTTTTCAAGTTTATCAAAAAGAGTGTCCATAGTGATGCTACCACGTTTTTTATATTCCAAAACGATATCGCTAACTATCGTGTTTAGAATTTCTTTACGTTCTTCTTCACTCATCGTGATTTTGTTTTCTTCTTCGGGAATATTAATATCTAATTCTTCCATAACTCCTCCAAAAGTTTATAGTTGATTCTTCTTTTTTATAAGTTCACTTAATTGTCTTGTGAATTCAAGCCTTTTATTCATATCCGTTTCTTTTTCGCACATTTTTGATAAAGCCTGAATTTGTTTATTTATTTGTTCCGTTTTTATAATCTTTAGGCAGTCCGAAAAATACATACTTTGATCAAAACGCTTATTTTCGTCAGTCTCTAACCCAGCAATTAAAGAAAGTTCCGGATCGCTTTCGCCGATAATTTGATAAAGGTCGTTAAACCTTAACGGCAAATTTTCTTTTTTACTTGATAAAATAAATTCTTTAATCTCTCTATGAATAGGGTTAGTAAATTCAATATCTTCAATATCCGTTTCTTCGGCAAAAGGCTTATTGAAAAGATATGAAGCAAGTATAAATCTACCCGCAACCGTTTCTCTATCGCCAACGTTTTCGTTAAAATCGGATTTTATCTCTATTACGTCGTCTTTAACTTCTTCTATTGAATAAAGTTCTCTCTTCAACGATTCAAGCGTTATACCCGTCAAATCTCTAACCGTTTTTAATAAATCTTCTTGTTCGCTTGGAGACGGGCTTTCCTTAATAACTTTAATTGCCTTTTGAATATACTTTCTCTTCCCGTCAACCGTATTTATATCAAAAGTTTTTCTTACGATATCAAGTTTGAAATCTATAAGTGGCATTGCGCCGTCTAACAGCTTTTGATATGCTTCGCATCCTAATTCTTTTATAACTTCATCGGGATCTTTGCCTTCCGGAAGGGAAACAACCTTAACGTCCAGCCCTTCTTCTTTAAGAATTTCAAGCCCACGGATAGATGCTTTTTGTCCGGCAAAATCGCCGTCGTAACTGATATAAACTTTATCAACGTATCTTTTCAGCATCTTCGCTTGATTTTTAGTTAGTGCCGTTCCCATACTTGAAACAACGTTGGTAAACCCTGCCGTATAAAGAGAAATAGCGTCCATTTGACCTTCAACGATAATCAAACTGTCCAGCCCTTTTTCGTTCTTTAATTTTTTTACGTTATTGATATTAAAAAGGTTTTGCCCCTTGGTAAACACAGGCGTTTCCCTAGTGTTTTTATATTTTGCAAAATCTGCTTTTTCCAAAAGCCTACCGGCAAAAGCAACCACTTGGTTGAATTGATTGATAAGCGGAATAATAAGCCTTCCGCCTAAAGAATCGTAATACCTTCCGTCCTTAACGTCCACAACACCTGCTTCGGTCATCTCGTCGTAAGTGTAACCCTTGTCCGCTAAAAAGTGTGGCAAATCGTTAAACGAAAGCGATGCCCCTAAACCGAATTTTACAACCACTTCACCGGAAATTTTTCTCTTTATTATGTATCCAATATGTTTTTCTGCCTTTTCGCTTTTAAGATTTTTTGCATAAAAAACAGCAGTTTCACGAAGAAGGCCATAAAGCCTTTCTTTTTTTCTTTTTTCTTCTTTAATCTTCTCGTCGTCATACTTCATTTCGGGCATAGGGATTTTTGCCCTTTCCGCTAAAAACTTAACGGCATCACCGAAATCAAGATTTTCTATTTCCTTAATAAAGGTTATAACGTCACCACTCTTGTGGCAACCGAAACAATAAAAGAATTGATCGTTATAGTTCACGCAAAAAGAAGCCGTTTTTTCATGATGAAAGGGGCATCTACCCCAAAAGTTAGTGCCCTTTTGTTCCAAGTGAACGTATTTTCCTATAACGTCTACAATATCGTTTTTGTTTTTAAGTTCATCCATGAACTTTGAATCAAAACCTTTCATTAAACCTTCCAAGTATTAGGTATAAATTTCTCTGTAAAAATCTTAACTACAAACCCGTCGGACATGCTTGAAATATAGTCCGATAAAACTGTATCTATATCGTATTTATCTAAAAGCGAAACGTAGAAAGAAGGCATTTCGTTAACGTTCTTTTTGAAATATTCATAAAGCGAAGAAATCATTCTGGTTGCTTTTTCTTCTTCGTCACGAAGCACCTTTAGGTTATATACGTTTTGGAAAAGATAATCACGAAGTTTAGTTGTTGCGTCATCAATATCTTTTTCCATTTTAACTTGATTTTTTCCGTCGCTTTCTTTATAGATAGAATAAATCATTTTGTTAATTCTAACGCTTGACCTTTCACCTAAAACTTCAACAACGTCTTTAGGCAAATCGCCTTTAGAGATAAATCCGCTCTCTATTGCATCGTCAATATCGTGGTTAAGATATGCAATTCTATCGGCTATACTGACAGCTTGTCCTTCAAGCGTCATCGGCGAACAATCTATCTTATGGTTAACTATTCCGTCAACAACTTCTCTCGTTAAATTTAGACCCTTGCCGTCATGTTCTAAAACGTCAACAACCCTACCGCTTTGTTTGTTATGTTCAAATCCGTGCGGATTAAGCATATTTAATATTCTTTCACCGGAATGACCGAAAGGCGTATGCCCCAAGTCATGCCCCAAAGCAATAGCTTCGGTTAAATCTTCGTTAAGTGAAAGTGCACGGGCAATACTTCTGGCAACTTGGGAAACGTTTAACGTGTGTGTTAAACGTGTTCTGTAATGATCGCCTTCTGGATTAAAAAACACTTGCGTTTTATTCTTTAGCCTTCTAAATGCTTTGCTATGTAAAATTCTGTCTCTATCACGCTGAAATTCCGTTCTCATAGGACAAGGTTCTTCAAAATAAAGCCTGCCGACAGTATCGGCGGATTTTTTAGCGAACTTTGACAAAAACATCTCTTCAATTTTAAGCGTTTTATCTTTCATATTTCCCTTCCACTTTTCTCTATATAGTAATACGAAAATTTTTTCTAAAATACTTTTTTATTCTTTATATTTTTTAAATTATATACAATATATTTTGAAATATCAAAAACATAAGCGGTATCGTCGCTATAGCCAGTATCGTTGAAAGTAAAACTACGATGGAAGCGCTTTCGCTATCGCCACCGAATTTTACGGCAAATAATACGGTGCTTGTAGCGCACGGCATTGATAAAGTGAAGAAAACGGTATATTTCAACACTTCCGATATAGGCAAGAAAGCAACGCAAAGTATAGTTACTAAAGACATTAAAATCAATTTATTAAAACACGCAACGTATAGCCACTTATCCAAAAATATTTGCTTGATATTCATATTCGCAAGTTTTAAGCCTATAACCATCATAGCAAGCGGAGTTACCATTTCGGACAAGTAATTCAAACTCGTCATAAACTTTGTTAAAACGTCGTCTAAAACACTACCTTCGGGTGCCAGATCCACAAGTTTAACCCTAAAGCAAATAAACAGTATAAACCCTATGAATATTGAAATTATAGTTGGATTAAGCAAAACGTTTTTTATGTTTATATTCTTTTTATCGCCAGAAATCATATATATTCCAAACGACCAGTTCAACATATTAAATACGGCAACTACAACAGCACCGTAAATTAAAACTTCTCCGTTTTCCGCACCGAAAAGAAGTTGCAAAAAAGGAAATCCCATATACCCGCAATTTGCAAAGCAAGACGCTGTTCTAACGCAATTTTTCTTCTCTTCTTTACCCCTTATAAAAACGGTAACCAATTCTATCATTATCAAATGGACAACGGCAGTGATACCTGCGCATATAAGAAGGTTTATACCTAATTCGCTTGAATATTCTTTCTTTTGAAAACTGGTTATCATAAGCATAGGTTGTGCAACGTATAAAACAAGCGCCGATAAAACCGATTCTGCCTTTTCGTCTACGAGTTTTGTCTTTTTTAAAAGATAGCCCGGAATAACTAACGCAACCAAAAATAAAACGGTAAATAATACGTCTAAAAATTTTAATTCCATTTTATTCTCCTTTTATAAGTTTCGGTTGATTGTTAAATATATACTCTACAAGCTGTTCGTTAGTTTCAATATTTTCCGGTATATAAATTCCTGCATTGATAGGTTGATTATAGTCGTGGTGATCTGAACCCGACATGATTTTTAAATTGTATTTTTCGGCTAATTCCATAGCCTTTTCGTTATTGTTAACATGATGAATATGCCCGTTATACCCTTCTACTCCGTGTAAAAACGTAGGATCGCCAAGTGCAACGCCGTTCCTAAACGGGTGAGTTTGGTATAAAAAGAATCCGTTTTTATCGCAAACCTTAAACATTTCTTCTTGCGTTAAAGTAAACAACGGCTTATTATCGTATAAAAACTTTCTGTTTAATCCGTAAATCATAAATTCGGAATATAACCAATCGCTTCTGACTGCCCTTGTTTCCGCACCCCAAAAGACTTTTATGTTATATGCTTTTGCCTTTTCGGTTAAAGAATCAACAAGAGAAAAATAGAAGTCCATTTTTTCTTTATGCGTTTCACCGGGATACTCTCTATAACAAACTTCGCAGTAATGATTAGTGAGTGTTATCGCCTTATAACCAAGGCGAGAATATTCCTCTAAAATTTGATCGTTATTAACGTGTGCACAACCACTACCACCAAGCGAGTGCAAATGTGTTTCAAGTTTAATCATTTAAGTAAATCCCTTAAAAAAGCAAATTTTTCTATTTTATCCATACCCTTGTTTACGGCAAGGTATAACGCAGTAGTATCAAATCTTGCATCGTGAAAACTACTGCTTTCACCGAATAATTTTTGTGATGCAATTCTTAAATCCATATCGTCAATTTCAAGGATTTCGCATAGTTCCGATAATTTAGGATATTTATATCCCATACCCCTTGATCTTGGAAGGCGACAAAACTCTACCGAATTTTTCATAGAGCAAAAATACTTATCATATAAAAATTCTTGCCC
>JAZLMT010000106.1:0-4909 GCA_045598745.1 Christensenellaceae bacterium | reverse complement strand
AAAAAAATAAAATCACAATAAAATACTTGAAATATTTTTTATGTAATGATAAAATATCAGTAAAGATTTAGGGGTATCGCCAAGTGGTAAGGCTACGGACTCTGACTCCGTCACTCGTTGGTTCAAATCCAGCTACCCCTGCCATTACAATCCTGACAAAGGATTTGAATTAGGAGCCAGCAAACAACGTTTGCGTGTTGCCAAAGGCAAAAAACAGTCCAGTGGACTGTTTTGCGGGAGGCTCGAGAGAAGCAAATCCAGCTACCCCTGCCATTGCTATCCTGACAAAGGATTTGAATTAGGAGCTAGCAAACAACGTTTGCGTGTTGCCAAAGGCAAAAGATTGTTTTATTGACAATTTGCTTTTTTTATAAGGAGATAATATGAAAAAGTTTTTTAAGGAATTCAAAGAATTTATAAGCCGTGGAAACGTTATTGATCTTGCAGTCGGCGTTATTATCGGCGGTGCATTTTCAGCCATTGTTACGGCACTTACAACAAACATTTTACAACCACTTATAAATTGGCTTATTGCCGTTATTTTCGGCGGTTCAACAAGCCATCCTGTATATACTGTTTTACGTGGTGTTTACGTTGAAGGTGCTTTAGATACGGCAAACTCTATATATATTGATTGGGGCGCATTTATCAGCGCAATCATCAATTTTGTTTTAATTGCTTTGGTTTTATTCTTTATAATCAAAACAGTAAACAGAATCAATAAACAAAACGAATTAATTAAAAATTCAATTTTAAGCACAAAACTTACTAAAGCAGAAAAGAAAGAAATGAAGGAATTAGGCTTAAATTATAAAAGCTTAAATGAAATTAAGAAGTTCAAAAAGCAAAAAGCCGAAGAACTTAAAGCTAAAAACGAGAAATTAGAAGAAGAAAAGAAACTTTTAGAAGAAGAAGCTAAAAAGCATACAACCGAAGGTTTACTTGAACAAATAAAAGATCTTTTAGAAAAGAAACAATAAGCCTTAAAATTAAAATAAAAAGCACTTTGAAATCAAAGTGCTTTTTTATTTTATTTAATACTATACTCTTTCCAAAACTTTAACAGAAAAAGGTTCAATAATCGTTTCTCCATTAAAGATATCGCCGGTTAACAAGTCTTTATACTTTCCGTCAAGCGAAACACTACCTTGTTTATTTTCAAGCTCTATAACGATAAGTAGTTCTCCACGGTCAATAAGTTCTACGTTATCGGTAGCATTTAATATAGGTTTAATCGGAACAAGTTTTCTTAAATCCTTTTCCCCTATAACAGTGCCAACAACAATTACCTTACCTTTACCGACTTTTTTCTCTGCTATTGCACAAAAACCTTTTGGCCAGCTTTCCGTGTAATCGGCAAGACTTTCTGCACCTTTTAACGAATAAGCATCAAAAGTTTTTTCTATAGATAATTCTTCGCCGTCTTTCCATTTAGCTTTAATAACGTCATTTGCAAACGGAATCTGCATTTCGGTATAAATACCTGCAAAGTCTTCTAAAAAGCCGTAAGGCGCATTTTGATACTTTGTTGCATTATCTTTAAGAATATCAGAAAACGGGCCGACAATCCACGTTCCGCCTTTTTCAACGAATTTAATCATTCTTTCTTTCAATCCGTTTTCATCAACGCAAGATAAAAATGGTGAAATAATAACGTCATACCCGTCTACACTATGCGGTGTATCTATCAAATCAACGTTATAATGCCTAAATGCCTTATGATATCTTGAATACATAAATTCAATATAATTCATCTTTTTTAAGGCTAATTCTTCCTTAAAATTAAGATATGAAGTAGTTGAAAAATGCATTGCGATTTTTGATTTGATTTTATTTGCAAAAAGTTTATCTTCAACTTTTTTGAAATCTTCTATCGCATGTTTAACTTCCATAGCGTTAAAGCAATATCTACCGGATGAAGAAAGAACCGCACCGTGATATAATTCATGGCCCGCATAATGCTCTCTCCAATGCCAATACATATTTACTTCGCCACCTTTTGCTATAGGAAGCCAAGTGTTAATATAACAGTTATTTTTCGGCCTGAATCCGTTTTCCGGATGACCTGCACCGTTCCAATTAACCTGTGTTTCGGTTACCCAAAAAGGTTTATCTTTAATCGGCCTTATAAAATCAAACCAAAATGAAGGATAAATCAAAAAATCACTCGGTTCATAGTGATTATATTGAACCATGTCTAATTTTTCTGCCATTTCATAGTAGTTTTGATCTAAAATAGGCATCATATCGGTGCTGACAGGTAAACTAGAATATTTTTTAATAATTTCTACTTGTTTATGAATAAAGTCGGCATTTAACGAACTATGAAACCTTGTCCACTCCAAATCAAGTGAAAAATGATTCCACGTATCACTTCTCGGTGGAATTATATCTTCAAAACTTCTGTAAGATAAACTCCATCTATTATTTCCCCAAGACTTGTTTAAGTTTTCTATCGTTCCGTATCTCTTTCCCAAAAACTTTTGAAAACCCTTTTTACAATAATCACACCAACAACCGTAATCCGGTGAAATTTCGTTATCAACTTGCCAACCTATAAGTGCAGGATGATCTGCTAAATTTTCACAAATCTTTTTAACGATTATTTCTGTTTTTTCACGAAATTTCGGGCTTGATTTACAAGTATGAATTCTTGCACCAAACTGTTTACGCATACCGTTATCGTTCAATCTTAAAGATTCGGTATACTTATCCGTAAGCCATTTTGGTGGAGTTGGTGTAGGCGTGCAAAAAACTACACCTATACCGGCTTCATACATTTTATCCATAACGAAACGAAAGAAGGAAAAGTCAAACTTTCCTTCTTCTTTTTCCATGGTTCCCCATGCGAACTCGCCTATTCTAACGATATTGATACCTAAATACTTCATTTTAGCAATATCGTCATCAACGATGGACGTATTATCCCACGTTTCGGGATAATACGCCGCACCGACTTTAATTTTGCCACTTAATTCTTGTATTAAACTTTTCATAGACACCTTTTATGTTATTCTAATTTTTTGTATATATAACATTTATAACACAATCAGAATCTATTGTCAAATTTTTAACTCCAACCTTTCCGTTGCTTGTTACAACTATAAATGAATATCCGTCAACTGCAAGTGAAGAAATATCAAATACTTCTGTAGACTTAACTTCAATATTCTTTACTTCTTTTATATCACCCGTTTTATTTATCTTAACGTTGTATACTTCTTCTTTAACAGCCTTTAGAGTTAAATCACTGTTTACAGGTGTGCTTAAATCAAAAGTTACACCGTCTAACGTCCAAGAATAACCGTTTTCTAAAACGTAAGGTGCTTCAACAGTTTCGCCGTTCTTAACAAGGATTAATTCGTTCTTAACACCATACTTATTGAAAGTTACAATACTATATTCACTATAATTATCAGCATCAACAATAGTATGATCCATAGGAATATCTACTTCAAATCCTTCCTTACCGGTCATGATATTTCTAATAGTATCAATTTGTTCTTGCGTCATACCGCACTTATTTATTAAGTAATTTGCAACTCTATCAGCAAACGTTTCGCCACTAAATGAATTCAAATATTGAATAGTAAATAAAATCATATCTTTTGATGTATCAAAAGAATTCTTTTCAAATGCACCTGTCGTAGCAAAAACAGACGTATAATAATCTTTTTCAATATCAGTTTCACTGTATCCTAAAAGACCTTTAAGAACTGCTGCAACTGTTCCCGTTCTATCACGACCTACTGCACAGTGAAAGTCTATAGGATAATTGTTTTTATCAGTAAACACTGTAAAGATATTTTTAACATTTTCAAACGAATCAACACTGTTCAACAATCCTGCTGCTCTTGGATCTGTTTCGGTTTTTTCCCAAGTATCAATTGCTTCACCCGTTTTATCATTTATTCCACCTAAAAGATAAACTACGTATTGTGGAGTTGTGTAGCAATAATAATTGTCTAAATTTGCAACGTTTTGTTTATTGATTAAATTTGTTGCTTCAGCATAACCACGAAGGTCAAGTTCCGTCTTAACCCCCAATTCGTTTTTAAGGGTATTTAATCCTTTTTCTGAAATAGATTCTAAACGTGCCGAACGGTAAACCAAACCTTGTTTAATATAGCCGTATGCCGTTTGATATCCTCCGATATCACGTGTATTAGAAACGCCGTCTATTTCAACAGTTCTTATAGTATCAGTAGTTGTAAAAGAGAAAATATTAGAATAAATTTTATCGCCACCATTAAGTGTAGCAATAACTTGCCAATAATACGTTGTATTAGCCAACGGGTTAGCAAAAACCACACCGTTTTCAACGTCAGCATCATCAACAATCAAGCAACATTTTGTAAACTTATTATCATAAGCAACTCTAACCTTGTAAGACTCAACGTCTTCTAATGAAGAATTCCATTTAAGAATATTGTTTTCAGGCAAAAACGCATCGGTTTCACGATAAATTTCACGAATGAGCTCATCAGGAGTTCCTACTGTGTTTATACGAGACATAAAATCTCTATGCCCTTGATTATATTCATATAAATTCTTTAACTGATCAAAATCTATTTTCTCTTGATCATAAAATTCTTTTAAATCTCGTGGAACTATTGTAACTAATTCGTTATTATATGGTGTTACTGCAGAAATTTCATTAGAAAAAGCAGTTTTATCGTTTGTTGCACTTACTTTGTTAGTGTTCGTTAAAAGAACACTAACAAATATTGCACTAATTAATAATAATGAAACAATAGAAATAGATAATTTTTTCAAAATATTATTCATCTTCTTTGCCTCCCTTAATCTTTTTGATTGAAATAACACAACCGGCTAAAATTAATGCAAATCCGCAAACAGCTATTGTGCTTTCAATTCCACCGAAGCAACCTTTACTCTTTTTCTTTTC
>JAZLMT010000105.1:0-11423 GCA_045598745.1 Christensenellaceae bacterium | reverse complement strand
AGCGTTCTTCTATGGTAAAATGGTGATAGTTCATATATTTCTCCTTGGTTAAAGTTTTTGTAGTTATTAACATTATACCATAGATTTATATGAACTATTTTTTTGTTTCCCAAGGTGTTGCACTTAATAGTATAATTCACCAAAAGCAATAAAAAAGTTCCCGATAAAATATCGGGAACTTTTTTTATATTTTATTAACAATTTTCTTTTATAAATCTGATAACACCGCTAGACCAACCGTGGCATAGGCTATGACGGAATCCTTTATAGCAATACGCCCCAAAATCACCATGAATATCTTTTTGGTTTTTCTTCGGGAATTTATCAATTCTAGAGGCATCTACCATCCAATCAATATCAAAATCTTCAAAGAAAGTAGTTGCGCCCAACTCTAACATTTTTCCGTAGTAGTCTTTCATTATTTTTATAGCAAGATTTTTATCTTTTGAAGCAATCGCCGTCAAAATATAATAGCTCATAAAAGTAGACATACCTTTTGCCCCGCCATTAGTAAGCACGTTGTATTCTTTATCGGAAATACTTCCAAGGGCAAAATATTTAAGAGCAATAACTTGCTTTTTATCTTTAACTTCTAAATTTCCCTTTAGAAGTTTATTCAATAACTTTTCGCATACGTCAATCGGTTTATTAAAATTCTTAAACAATTCTATGGCACGTTTAACTGCAATAATATTTATAAACTTTGAACCAACTATCTCATCTTCTTGTTCATGTGTTGGCCAATCTACAAAATAGAACGGATAATGCGTGTCTCCTTTTTCATCAACCAACGTATCAAAAAGTTTTATAAGCCCTTCAACGTAATCTAATTGTTTTTGAGTAAACTCTTTTCTGCCTGTATATCTAAAATAATCGCAAACAATTGTTATCCACCACATTGAATAGGTTGGAAAGCCACTCATAAAGAAAGGAAGCGGTGTTTGCTCTTTAGAAAACTCTAAAGATTTTTCTAATTCTTTGCATTCACCATACATTGCTGTTAATGCAAGCATTTCAGGATGAATATCACCTATCCAAACAAGCCTATCTCTCTTAATACCGTCCCACAAATAGCCTTTTCCAAGGCATAAATCAACCGTTCTTTTAGCAGTTAAGTAAATATCTTTTATAAGTTTATCCTTGCCGTTATAGGCGAATATCGCTTTTTTAGAATATATATTGTTAGTTCCAACAATGCTCTTAATATTTACCGTTTTATCGTCTAAAAAATCAATACGTATAAACCTATATCCGCTTGCACCAAGCGTTATATCGGAAAAAGAAGTTAAAATTGCCGTAAAATCTCTTGGGGAGTGGTCGTTCGTTGAATTCTTTTCATCAATTGAAGAACAGCTTTCCGTTAAACTTTCACCAAATCTAACCCTGATATTTGCCGTTCCGCCTTCATTGATAGCGTGCGTTAAAATTCTAACGCTACCGTTCATTTCTTTCCCAAAGTCCAAAATAATATAAGAATTCTTTGAAAACACTGCGTTCGTAGGTTCACTTAAACCTATTTGCATAGGCTTTTTAATAAGTAAAAACTCACTTGATACAACGTTTTCGCATTTAACTATCTTTTTAGGAAAAACAATTTTTTCGCCCATTATCTAATTTCCTTCATAGTGATACTATCTATTCCAACAGGAACTAAAACAAAATCATTTACGTATAAATCCGGTTTACCGTTTCTCCAACATTTTCTAAACGTAAATGCAAAAGGAGAAATACCAAATTGATTATAGTGAAGTGGTCCGAATAAGTTTCTTAAACTAACTTTAACAGTTATTTCTATATCGTTCATGCCCTTAACCAATATTGAAGAAATATCTTTTTTATTATCTAAAACCAAATCAACGCTCTTTCCGTTAGCAGTTACTTTTGCCGTCAAGAACCCACCGTTAATCTGCATTTCTCTTATACCTATACCGTCAAAAGAATATTTACCGCAAATCTTAAACTCACCCTTAAAGAAAGGATATCCGTTCTTTTCAATATTGTTCAATTTTTCAGGAAGTTTTTTAGAACAGATTGCATACTTATTATCAATATTGAATTCACCTTTTATGTAAATATTTTCAATAGACGTATCGTAGTATAAACAGTTAACCAAACTTTCCGTTGATTCAGGATCAAACAAAGCAAAGTGAACGCCGTCGTGTTGATAGAAGTCAAAAGATAAAACAACCTCGTTCTTTCCTTCTTTAACGAAAGAAGAAATATCACTGTCAAAGAACTTCAAATCAAAGCTGTTTTGGCTCAACGTTACTTCATTTCCGTTTACGGTAAACGATTTATATTTTGATTGTTCGCAAACAACCTTCATAGGAACAACGTCCTTAACGGTAAATTCATATTTAACGAAAACTTCTCCCTTATAATCTTTATACAATAAATCATCAAAGATTTGTTGAACTGATTGAAGCGTGGAATATTTTTTACCGTCAAACGAATATTTTGCCATATCTATAACAAGATAGTTTTCCGTTATATCGGCAAAAGCAAATTTCTTTGTAATGTCAATATTTCTAATTGAATCTATAGGTTTAATTTGAGTATCGTCTTTAACTAAAATCATACTCTCTAAACCGTTTATTTCGTTTGTTTCGCAAATATCTTTTATTGTTAAAGTTTCTAATTCAAGTGCCTTATATTCACTATAATTCTCTAACTTAAAAGAACAAGGATTAACGTTTTCAAGATTTTTAACGAAAATGAAATCACCAAGCTTACCGCTTCTTGCCGTCATGGAAATTCTACCTGATAGACCTGTGAATTTTATCTTCTTCTTTGCGATTATCTCTTCCATCGTTGTGTTTGACGGAAGTGAAACGTCGGCCTTAACCCCGTCAACGTATTTAATATCTGCAAGATTTAATAACTTACCTTTATATTCCATCAAGAAATCAAGCGTAGATTTAGCGATATTATTCATCTTTGGAACGATAATAGTTGAATATTTGCAAGAACCAACCATTAAACCGTCCTTCTTATTCTTCCCGTTATTTTTAAGAATCGTGTCATCAATAAGATGGTAAGTGATACCGTTGTTTTCCAAGAATCTAAATAATTCATGGAAATCTTTTTCAAGTTTTTTAACGCCTTCGCTTTCGTGATGTTCTTCTCTTATATAATCAAGATAAATACTATTTAACGGGTGAATAATTGCAAGATCGTATATTTCTTTTGTTTCACCGACAATATAGCCCAACTTTTCAAAGTAATTATTGAAAATCTTAAATCCGTCAAACCAATTGCTGTGTCTTGAGAAAACAGGTGGATGGTCAAACTTTCCTTGTCCTGAAACGGAATAAGGATATAAGTGTTGGCAAATTCTGTTTACCCCGCCAAACTCTTGAAATTCTGCAACTGATTTCAATTCTTTTGGCGTTACTTCGTTACCGCAACAAGCAAACGTTTCGGTTAAAACGTATTTTTTATTTAATTGACTTGAAACACTGCCTATTTGTTTCGTTATTAATTCATCAGGCAAGAATTTACCTAACCAGTCAATACCCGGCATTTGTTCAAATTCATATGACGGTGAAACACCCGAACAGCAAGGAAGTTGATCTGCAAGCCCACTTTCTTCAATAGAGTGCCCTGTGAGTTTACAATTGTGTTTTGCACACCAATCATATAATCTCTTATAGAAATTATTTACGTATAAATAACTAAGAGTTGAATAATATTCGTTTCTAAAGGCATAACCATTTTCGTCATGAGTGAAAAGATATATTAAGCCTTCTTTAACGTCTTTACCTTTCTTTTTATATTCATTTTCTACTGCGATACTATACGGAGTGTTTTGTCTATAATATTGCGGTTCGTCAGTAAAGAAACCTACAAGTTCTTTTCCGAAACTATTCTTAAATCTCTTATAGTATTGTTCGTGAGTTTCATTGATAAATGCAGTAACTACTTCCGGATTAAGTATATCGGTATTTGCAGGGCTTGTTCTTAAATAAACAGTGTGATAAGCCTTGAGATTCTTTTCCTTCTCGGTGATAACTTTATACTCGTCCTTAACCTTTTTATATACGACGAAAGCAGATTCATCAAAGTCTTCTAAAACTTTATATTCAAGATATTGCGCTCTAAATGCAACGTTTTTCAAAAGTTTTCCGCCAACGAATCCACTTGGCCAACCGTTTTCGTCATATACCCAAGCTTCCATATTGAGTTCTTTTGCTTTTTTCAAACAAGCATCAATACAAGAGAACCATTTCTCTCCAAGATATTCAATCTTTAGCCCTGTTCTTGCGTGCATAATGAATCCGCCGATACCAACAGAGTGCATGTCTTCAATTTGTTTTACAAGTTCTTCTTCTTCTATTTCGTTATTCCAACTCCAAAAAGGAATGCTCTTGTATTCTTTGTGTTCTTTACTTAAAATTGTTTTTAATTCATCAAATTTCATTGTATTATTTCCAAAAGTTTATTATTTTAATTTATATGTTCCTATATCTTCCATCCATTCAACAGCAAGCCTTACCCATTCGTTAACGCTCTTTGAAGCCAACTTACTGAATTCGTCGTTCCCGTAAACCGTTAAGTCGGCAACTGAAAGCCCGTGCCAACCTTTCCCGAAAATATGTAGTGAAAACGGAACGCCAACTTCTTCATATTTATCGGCAACCAAAAGTGAATTCTTAACAGGAACGCAAGCGTCATCATAAGTTGCCCAAATAAATGCAGGGGCTGAATTCTTATTTACGCAGTTAACGATATCAAGTTTCTTCTTTAAGTTCTCATCATCACCGCATAAAGAAATAAAACTGCCTTCGTGTGCTTTAGGGCCAGACGTTATAACAGGATAAGAAAGAATTATAGAATTCGGTTTTGCACTTACCTTTCCGTTAAATATTTTCTTAACGTCTTCACTATCGTAGTTAGAACCAAGCAAGGCGCAAAGGTGCCCGCCGGCAGAAAATCCAACGGCAGATACTTGTTCGCTATCTATCATGAACTCATCTGCGTTTTCTCTGATATAGTTCATAGCCATAACAGCTTCCATTAAAGAATAAGGATATTTAACAGGCTTAATTGAATAATCAAGCCAAAAAGTCTTAAATCCGTAACCTAAAAATTTCAAGCAAACAGGTTCTGCTTCTCTGAAGGAACAAAATTCGTATCCGCCACCAGGAAGAACCAACATTGCAGGATTTTTTCTATCTAAATTTATTTCAATATTATTATCTAAAACGTATCCGTGCAAAACTGCTTTACCATTTTCCGGTTTCTTTACTTTGTAGTATTCATATAAGTCAATCTCAAAAGTTTTCATATTTTTCACCTTTTATTTATTATCTTTTTTACCTTTAATTATTTTACCCGTTGCAACTAACGTTAAAACAGCAAAAGCCATAATAGAAGTAATGCTTACCGTTGTCATAGAAAGTGAACAGTTTAGCAATCCACCTTTCTTTTCTTTATCGTCGGTATCATCTTTTTTCGTCGTATCAACTTCGTCCATTTCAACTATCTCAAGAATTTTGTCTGCAGTCGTTTTGTTTGCCTGTAAACCAGGGTGACCAAATGCAGCATAGTCGGTATTCTTAACGATACAAGCAAATACGTTTCCGTCCAGCGTTGAATCTTCGCCGTATTTCATAACTATACCCGTTGTGTTTATATCTTTAACCATTTGTTCAATATCGTCATTCATTTGAGTATTCATCATACCGGCAACACAGATAATACGTGCATCAGGGCATTTTTTTCTCAAGTTCTTTATCATTTTTTTATAGCCGTCAATAAACTCTTTCATTGCTTCGCTAGGATCTTCTGCACCATCTATTGCGCCCCAATCGTTTGTTCCGCCGTTAATTATAATCAAATCCGGTTGATTATTTTTCATATCATAACTTAAGGTATTGTTTATTGAATAATTTGAATACCTGTTCGCTAACGTTAACTGTGCATTTTTTCTATGAAAATCTTTACATAAAGAAATACCTTGCATACACATAACGTTATATTGTGCATTTAATTCTTTTGCAACCATAGCGGCATAAGTAGAAGTGCCGTCAAAATATTGTAGCCAATCTCCCGTTTGCGAAGTGCTTGGTTGACCTAAAATGCCGTAACCGGACGTTATAGAATCGCCATATACGTCAATCTTATAAGTTGGTTTTTTTGGTGGCAAATAAAATTCATCAGCAATAAAATCAGAAACCGAAACTGCACTGCAATAATCTTCTTCTGTTGCTTTCAAAACCTTAATCGTGTGAATTTTATTTTTATCTAAACCACTTGCTAAAGTATACTCACAAAAACTAGAATCGTTTTTATCAAGTGGAAACATTACGCCGTTATCCCCGTCAATATAAACTTTAAGATAAGCGTTCGTTCCAAACCCTGCATCGGATTTAGCACCGATCATAACCTTAAAGCTATCCCCTTTAAATCTAACTTCAAAGCCACTTGCCGTGTTGACAATGTTTTTATACTTAATTTCACCCTTCGTCTTTGTAGGCTCAATCCTACCATACCAATTAACACAAGTATCACTCATAGCGTCAAAATTGCTGATCGGTGATTCTTCAGCCATAACGTTAAATCCGCCTGCGCAGAATAAAGTTACGAGCATTAAAAGTGTTAAAACTAAAACTAAAAACTTTTTCATTACTTTTCCCCATTATAAACAAGGTCATGAACAGCCCTTTCAAATATTGTAAAATTAGAATATCCGCCACCGTTTACGTTGTTGCAATTTGTCATCAAAAGTGCAGAAACGTTTGTATCTGTATTAACAAAGAAATGCGAAGTAAATGCACCACTCCAACCAAAACAGCCTTTTGATAACGGTTGATTTTCTTTGTCAGTTGCGCCTCTGACAAAAACAGTTAACCCCCAATAAGACGCATCGCTATTTACCACTTCTTTTTCGTATCTAGCAGTTTTCATAAGTTCAACGGTTTCTTCCTTAAGAATTCTTTTACCGTTATACTCACCTTTATTTGCAAGCATATTTGCAAACTTTATATAGTCGTCATAAGTTGAAAACAGTCCTGCTGAACCACTAGGATAACCTTCTAAAAAACAATCAAAACCGGAATAGTTGGAAAAATCTTTTTGATAAATTTTATCGTTTTCCCAATCACGTTCAAACATATGAACAAGCCTTGACTTTTGCTCTTTATTGAGTTTATACGTGGTATCCTTCATATCCAGCGGATCAAAAATATACTTCTTCAAAAAATCAAAATATTTTATGCCGGATACAATTTCAACAATTCTTGCAACGATATCAAGTGCAATAACCCCACTATACATTTGCGATGAATTCGGTTCAAAATCCAAATACCAATCTTTATAAGCCTTAACGGTTTGCTTTAACGATCTAGGCTTTTTTCTGTTATCCGTTTGCTTTTGTCCAACGTCTCCCGAGCCTAAACCCGAAGAGTGCGTTAAAATATCTTTTATCTTTATCGGAGTATTAGATATCTTATCAAAAACTACTTTACCGTTTTCCATTTTTCCAACTTTATTTATTTGTAAAAACGGAATATATTTATCAATTCTGTCATTGATATCAAGTAGCCCCATATCTTGACAAATCAAACAAGCAACTGCCGTTATCGGCTTTGTCATAGAAGCAATTCTAAAAATCGCCCCGTCATTATAGCCTATGTTATATCTGCAAATTTCTTTTCCATCTACGCATATCCCAACAATAGCGCCCGGTAAATGACCTTCTTGGACACATTGTGCCATTGCGGTTTTCAATGACAAGAATTTATCTTCCATATTTTATTATTTCCTCTTATAAATACAAATCGGCTCAAACCCTTGTTTGATTAAACTTCTTCTTTCTCCGTCAATAGAATTCGTTGCAAAAGAGTTGTTTCTGTTTAATGCAATTTCAATAGATAGCCCTTCTTCGCCAACTTCAAAAGGAGTAGTAAACGGCTTAAATATAATCGGAGAACCGTTAAACAATTCAACGGATAAATCCATATCGTTTGTCTTTGCTAAATAAGAACCGGCTTTTAATTGTTTGTTCAGTTTAATTCTTCCGCCATAATAAGGCAAGCCTTGTTTTCTTAAATCGCCGGCATTGATTGAAGCCGGAAGTTTTACAATTGAATCAATCATATCACTACCGAGTTCTACACCGAATTGCCCTAAAAGGAAACTACCTTCAATATTAGTCGTTTCATAGAAATCAAATTCTGTAACGATAGTATTTTTCCCTATTCTCAAAACGTCTAAAGGAATTGAAACGACACTAAAACAATTATCAATTTCGGAATCGGCTTTAATGCTTAAATCTATAGGCTTATCGTTTACAGATAATTCAAATTTCGGTTGATCTTCAAACATATACTTTACGTAATCGTTAGGCATATCCTTAATATTGAAATCATATTCAATTCTAACACGGCAATACTTTTTATTTTGTTTAGGGAAGAACTTTTCCTTAAACCAAGGTTGAATCATTGCGCCGTTGCGAATTTCCAAACCGAAAGTCCTTCTTGTATCTTGATCGTCAAATAAAACGAACTTTTGGTCAATATATTCATCGTCAATATATAATCTTGCATAATCCAAAACCATCATATTGTCTTCAAGAAGGGTATAATCGCTGAAACTATTAAGCGTTTCTACTTTTTTGTAATTATCATGAGATAATACAGAATAGGAAATTGTTTCGGAACAAATAATTGCAAACTCTTCAAAAGGTGCAAACTCTTTCTCTATTACGACGTATTTACCTTCTCTCTTATAATTAAGTTCTTTAATATCGCCCGTTCTTAAATCAATCTTAAGCGGTCTGTTTTCAGATTCAATTTTAATTGACGTTGTAATCGGCGTTTTATCTTGGCTCAAAGCAAATACAAAGAAATCATCGCCAAACCTTCTCTTTTCACAAATAATATTATCGTGCCCGCAAATAACTTCGGTATCTCTAATCAAAGAAAGAAGAACGCTTGTATCAAACGGAATTAACATAGCCCCGGATAATTCTTCGGTAAAATCATGTTTTATTCCATCAAGATAACAAGGAATTTCACCAACGCAATAAACCTTACCACCGTTTGCAATAAATTCTTTTATTGCCGATAACGTTGTTGAACGCATATTTAAATTAGCGTTTATAATAATCTTTTTATATTTTTTGCGTCCGCAAATAAATTCATCTTTTTTAACGCTACCGTATTTTTCAAACAAGCCTTCATCAATATAATCAACAGCTTGACCGTTTAATCTTAAGTCCTTCATTAAAGTAGCATATTCAATTTCCAATCTTTTATAAACAGGATTTTTTACGTCAAAAAAGTTAACGTATGTATATTTATTTGAAAGACCGTATGCACTTTCAATAGGGTTAATAATTGCAGTGTCAACGGTATCTTCACCGTTCTTTAAAAGATACGTTAAGCGTGCAAAATAATCTTCAACGTAATGATATTCAGTATACCAAGCCGATTGATGGAAAAGTGATGCAGGGCAATCTCTCTTTGCTTCACCTTCCATTGTATACCAAGATAAGTGTGGACAACGAAGGGTTATTCCGCCTGCCGTTTGCCAATCACCTATTCTCTTATAATCTCTTAAGTTCATTTGCCAACCGGAACACCCGTATAATTCGTCAAGCGAGAATCCCTTACCAAGTTGTTTCGTTGCAGACGAAACCAAGGCAGGAACAGTATAAAAATTGCTTTCACTACCCAAGTTATCAACTCCCGGGAATCCCATATATTCAAAAAATCTCATAATGCTTCCGCACATCGTTGTTTGGCAAGCAAGATTATCTTCGTGAAGAATATGGCCTGTAAGCTTAAGTTTATTTTTCTCGCACCAATCATAGTAAGGCTTAGCAAAATTTTCAACAAATAATTGTTCAACAACTTCAAGATAGTCATACGTTTCTTTTGCAAAAACATCGCTTTCTTTACCAAACCAAATGACAGGCAATCTATCTTCTAACTTATACCCCTTTCTCTTTGTAAATTCTTTAAACAAAGCAGGTGTATACGGAACCTCGTCAAACTTTTCTTCTTCGTTTCTTGAGAACCCGTTAAATACCGGGCCACGTTGAGGTTCATCGGCAAAAACACCTACGATTTCCTTACCGAACTTATCACCCATAACTTCTTTATATTTTTCATGGGTTAACTGTAAAAACTTTTCAACGGCAGGTTTATACATTGTATCAATATAAGTTTGACCGTTATAGAAAGAATCTTCTTGTGCTTCTCTCCAATAAAAAGCATAAACTTTTTCGCTTGGAAGAGCATCGGAAACTTTTTCTATTTTGCGATACCACGTAAGATTTCCGTTATTGTTTAATTGAAGAGCAAAAATTCCCAAAAGATTTTCCGGAAGAGGTGTTTTACCAACGATTTCCTTTGATACCATTGATTTTGCCCTTAATTTTTTATCCATAGTAACGTATCCGCCACAGGTTCCGGAAGGCCACCTGTCTTCATCGTATAGATACGCTTCCATATCGTTTTCTTTTAGTATCTTAACACAGTAATTCATGAGATCCAACCATTCTTTACTCATGTATTCTGTCTTTAAGCCGGTTCTTGAATGAAGAAAGGCACCGCCAAAGCCCATTTTCTTCATGTTTAAGATTTGCTTTTTAAGTTCTTCTTTTTTTAACCTTCCGTTTAATGACCAAAAAGGTTTGCCCCTATATTCTTTTGAAGGGTTTTTAATTTGTTCTAAATCTAACATATTATTTTTTTAATAAAACCTCACTGTTCGTTCCGTAAAAAATATCGTCTTTATTTGATAAAAGTTTACAAACTTTCTCAAACTTTTCTCTGGTTATTCTTTGCACGTCAAAATCAAGTTCGTATGCATGCCCCCAAATATATAGAAGTTGTGGCTTTTCGCTTTCCGTATTCAAGAAATTCTCAACAACTTCTAAAAGCCTTGGATCTTCCCAATGAATAGTTGGCTTAAAGTTAAGAAGCTCGTCTTGAAGGTCAAAATTATACGTGGATTGAACGCCTCTTGAAAACTTAATTTTCGTTTTTGTTTTTAATATATTCACAACTCTTTCATCTACGTTGCCACCCGGATATGCCATGCACTCTATAGGGTAATCACAAAAAGTTTCCAAAGTTTTTCTATCTTGTTCAACTTGCCAAACAATAGCATCTTCGTTTAATAAACACAAAGCAGGATGCGTTAACGTATGAACGGCAAGTTCATGGCCCTTATAAGTTTCCCTAATATCTTTTGCTTCAATATGGTTATAAGGGGCTACACTGTTCTCTCTAGGAAGTTCCCCTGTCAATCCAAATAACGAAGAATTTAAGTTAAACGTTGCTTTTAAATTATATTTATCAAGCATTTTAATAACTTCAAAATCTTGCGTAATTCCGTCATCAAAACTAAACGTTACTGCCTTTTTCTTTCCGTTCCACATACTAAATCTCCCAAAACACTTTCTGAAAATA